>CAIQIE010000308.1 GCA_903871805.1 uncultured Planctomycetaceae bacterium
ACGCCACCCTGCGATTCAGCCCGGAGGGCTGGCAGAAAATAGCCGGTGGCAAGCAACGCGCCGCCACCGGAAATGTGATCCAATGGGATTCCACCCCGTCAGGCGGTGGCAGAAAACGGGAAGCGGCGGGTGGAGCGACGTCTGGCACCCCATTCGGGGTGCGGGACGCCGTTTTGCCGCAAGTCCCGGTGGTGGCGCGAGCTTACCACCGGCTATTTTCTGGCACCCCCATGCGGGGTGCGGGACGCGGATGCGGCGTTTTTGCAGCCCTGAGTTTGTGGCTCTGCGGGTGCCAAATGAGACCAGACCCCGTTTTGCCTTTCACCCAGAAACACAAAATCGCAGGAATCGCATCAGAGTCACAGAGCACAGAGAATCAGAGTACAGAGGCCCTGTGCAGCCAGAGTCCGAATCGCAGAGGAACGACTCGGGAAAGAAACACTACTCCAACACCAAACGAAATCCGAAGAAGTTGAAACGGAACTCCGGAGTGACGTAGTTGCGGCAGGCACTACGAACGAAGTCCGGTACGCGGAACCAGGAGCCGCCTCGCACAACTCTCGAAGACCCTGACCTCGAGCCCTCGGGGTCCGTCAATGAGCCTGAGGAGTATTCCCCGTACCAATCACTGCACCATTCCCAAACATTGCCGTGCATGTCGTACAGCCCGAAGGGATTTGCCTGCTTCTGGGCTACCCGATGCGCATACTTTTCGTCGATGTCCCACGCGTTTCCGCGAAACCATGCATACTTGCCGAGTTCAGCTTCATTATCCCCGAAACTGAAGGCCGTTTTCGTCCCGCCCCGACAGGCGTACTCCCACTCGGCTTCTGTCGGCAGGCGATACGTTTTGCCCTCCAGAATACTCAGTTTTTTACAGAATTCGACCGCGTCGTTCCAGCTGATGTACGTCGCCGGGTAGTCATCGCCCTCCTGCACGTATTGCATGCCCTTCCATGGTTCTGTGCCCATGACTTTTTTCCACTGTCCCTGAGTCACCTCGGTGCGGCCCATGGAGAACGGCTTGCTCAGTGTGACCTGATGCTGCGTTTCGTCGTCGAAGCGGTCCTTTTCGCCTGTCGGCGAGCCCATCATGAAGGTACCGGCCGGGATCTGCACCAGTTTCATTCCGACGCTGTTGGTCACCTCCTTCCGGTCTTCGGTGTTTTGAGCGTGCAATGGTGTAGCGTTCATCACACTGGTCAGACAAAGACAGCACACAGCAATCACTGTCAGAAATCGTGAAGTCTTCATGAATGTCTCCAGCCTTAAAACATCAACAGCACTCCCCCTTGGCTACGTTGCCTGAAATGGGGCGGTTTGTCAATCTGCGTCAGTGCGAGGGTGCGAAACGCACGACATCCGGTGCATCGCACGTGGGTGCGGTTCTGACTGAGCCGGAAATGCAAAGCGAGGTTCGGTATGGACGGCTACCTTGCAGAGGTTGCTGGTGCTACGTTCAGGTAGCGTTCTGCGTACTGGACGATCGCATCGGCCAGTTCCCCTGCCACTTTTTCCCGAGCGGCAGCCTTGCGATAGTCTGCCCCGAACTCCAGTTGCACGGCGTCGATGCCATCGGGGCGATGACTGCCGTAGGTCCTGACAATGTGCCCTCCGGTAAACCCGGACTGTTCTTTGTCCGAGAACGGATCGGGGTGGACTTTCCAGCCTGTTGTTTTCAGCAGTCCCAGCAGACTGTGTTCGCCCGTATGCGATTCTTCGCCCAGTTTCATTCGCAGTCCCTGCACCGTTAAACCATTACTTGTGCCTCGGAAGACAGTGGTTGCGCTGGATCCCTGACCATGGATATCGACGAGCAATCCGGAGCCGAACTTTTCACGAATTCGACGTACGGTGCTTTGCAGCGACTGGTGGTAGGAATCGTGAATGGTGCGTGCCTTGTCATGTTCGACGCCAATCTCGGGGGGCCGATTGAAATCCACATACTTTCTGTGCACGCGGGAAATGACGCAGGAGGGAGCTCCCGGCAGTTTTTCGTCGAGTCGTTTGACGACCTCAAGAGCCAGTTCTTCGGTCCCGCCATCGCGTCCGGAAAAGAACCCGGCCCCGCCTTTTTTCAGACCTTCGCCTTTGCGAATGGGAACATCAGGAAGATCGATCGTCCCTCCGTGCGGCGCGGAGATTACGATGGGCAAATCTCCTTCGTGAATGATCAAAAGTTCTTCATCACCACGCCCGCAAGCCGGCGTCAGGGCGACAAACAGAACCAGTGAACGAAATAACATCCGGCAAATCATGGAGAGCCCCCGGGACGCGAACGAAAATACTCTCAAACGGAAAGGCACACGCAGGCCGAAAACTGAAAACTGAAGAAGAGCCGATTTGACAGGAACGGTCCCTGAAACACAAGCTCGCGGGGGTGAGCGGCGAGGGCTGCCGAGTTCACATGGATGTTGTCAGCGAAAATCTGTCGTTTTTTAGCCGTCACTGCCCTCGCCACCAGGCAAGGAATTGTGCACAAAACCTACGAGATACTTGATTTCCCCCTCAAGGGACCATAGGATCGCAAAAGTGAAAAGAAGTAGGGAAATTTCTGTGACGAATGCATTACAGCAGACACAGCGTTATTCAAATTGAGGTAGACCATGGCAGAATCCACTGTCACCGGGCAGGTGCACCTGATAGAACCGACAAAGACTTTCGGGCAGAAGGGGTTTCGCAAGCGACTTGTCGTTCTGCAGCAGACAAAGGGTAAGTTTACAAATTTCGTTCCACTGGACTTCATTGGCGACGCCTGCGATTCGGTGGACGACCTGAAAATTGGCGATAGCGTCAAGGTTGCATACCGGCTGGCGGGACGAAAATGGCAGCGTGATGAAGCCAGCGAGGTCAAGTTTTTCCTGAGTGCTGAAGCGATGGGCTTTGAATTTGCTGATGGTAGTCGAGCGGCATCGAAGCCGATTGCCGTGGCAGAGGATGAAGAGGGAGGATTTGATTCCGACGAGGACGCGCCGTTTTAAGGACATCAGCGGACCGTTGGAAGGCAACTGCCAAAACAGTCTGTGACTTTCCGGCGGACAACTCCGCGATGGATGGACCGGGAATCTCTTATTTCTCCGCGTGAATAACCAACAAGCCCCTGTTCAATGAGCGGAGGGCTTGTTTGTTTTACGGGTATTTGCCAGCCCCATCCCGACTTGCTCGACGTGTGGTGAAAGGACAGTGGCTTGAGTGTGGTGTTGCCGGCAGCAGGGTCTGTAACGCGAACGTCACCCCGCGAAACCGCAAAACCTGAACGCATTTGCGACCAGTCTCTGAAGTCCGCGGACACGCTGCTGACTATAATGGGCGAAGCGTTTGCCGACCGGGACGGTAATTCCCGGGGTCCCGCTTCAGGTCGGGGTCCGGCGACAATGGAAAAATTGGCGGAGAAATTCACGGCGCTGGCATCCAGGATGACCTCATAAAACGCGTGACTGGACTGCCAGGCGGCCTATTGAGAATGGAAGGTTGAATACTGGTTGTCATGGTTGACGCTCACCGGATGATCTGAGATTTTACGCACTGGAACTCGAATTCCACTTCGATATTCTCTGGGGTTTTCCATCGGGCTCGCCCGTTGTGTTCGGTCATCTGTGACGGACGATTTAGGTACATCCAGCGTGTGGTAATTCGGCTTTATGGTTGGCGGACACCGGCTGCGGAAGGCATTTTTTGTCAGATTCCGTCAGGGACCGTGACCGCATCTTCTGATTTGATTGAGAGCAATGACAGTTTCAGATCCCGTGGTTGCCCGAGAGGCAGCCCGACGTCGAACATTTGCAATTATTTCGCACCCGGATGCGGGAAAAACGACGCTTACTGAAAAGCTGCTGCTGTACGGGGGCTGTATTGAGGCGGCGGGTGCGGTACGAGGTCGCAAGAATCAGCGTGGAGCGACATCTGACTGGATGGAGCTGGAACGTCAGCGAGGGATTTCAGTCAGCTCGACCGTGCTGGCCTTTGAGTACGCGGGCGTGCAGATCAACCTGCTGGACACACCCGGGCACAAGGACTTCAGTGAAGACACGTATCGAACGCTGGTTGCTGCAGACTGTGCCGTGATGGTACTTGACCTTGCAAACGGTGTTGAGAGTCAGACAGAGAAACTGTTCAACGTCTGTCGACTGAGGAAAATCCCGGTAATCACCTTTGTGAACAAAGTGGATCGCCCGGGCAAGCAGACACTGGAAGTCCTTGAAGACATTGAGACGAAGCTGGGGATTGTGCCAGTCCCTGTGAACTGGCCGCTGGGAACAGGTTTTGATTTCCGCGGAGTCATTCAGCTTGATACTCAGGACGCCTGTGTGTTTGAAACGCGGGACAATGTTCACCGCATTGCAGCGCGCGTCCAGCAGCTGTCACAGATTTCGCCGGATGCCATGCCAGATGGGATTGTTGCTCAGGCACAGGAAGAAGTGGAACTGCTGGCGGCCGCAGGGGCTGAATGGGATCTTCGCCGATTTCTGGCCGGTGAGATCACGCCTGTGTTCTTTGGAAGTGCATTGACCAACTACGGCGTTGAGCAGTTTTTGAAGGGGTTTTTGAACTACTGTCCGCAGCCTCGTGACCGCATGAGCAATGTCGGGCCGGTCTCAGCGACGCGTCCGGAGTTTTCTGGATTTGTGTTTAAGATTCAGGCGAACCTTGACCCGCGTCACAGGGACCGCATTGCGTTTGTGCGGGTCTGTTCCGGACTCTTTCGTCGTGAAATGGAAGTCTTTCATCCGCGAACGGGCAAGAAGATCCGCCTGAAACGCGCCCATAAGCTGTTTGGGCAGGAACGGGAAACCATGGAAGAAGCCTTCCCCGGTGACATTATCGGACTGGTCAACCCCGGCGAATTTCTGCTCGGAGACACGATTTGCGAGGGAGCACCGGTTGTCTTCGAACCACTACCCCAGTTTTCACCTGAATTCTTTGCGACCATGATTTGCACGGATACGGGACGCCGAAAGCAGTTTGAGCGGGGGCTTTCGCAGCTTCTGGAAGAGGGGGCCATTCAGGTCTTTCACACCCCCAATTCCGCTGTCCGTCAGACAGTGCTTGCGGCCGTGGGTGAACTGCAGTTCGACGTTGTCAGGTTTCGCCTGAAGGCGGAATACGACACAGAGACCGAGGTTCGGTGGCTGAACTACAGGGTAGCACGCTGGGTAGTACCAAAACCGGGCTGTCAGAAGGAACTGCAACTGCTGTCCTCCAGTCGCCAGGTCATTGACCAGTACGACCAGATGGCGGTGTTGTTTCAGTCCGAATGGGAAGCTCAGCACTGCCAAAAGCAGAATCCTGACTACGAATTTCTGACGATGCGATTCCGCGCGGAGCAGTAGCGGCTCAGACTGACAAATCCACCATGGCGGAGCAGATCCGGGGACGGCGGAACGGCCTGTCATTCCGGGTAAAAGTACAGCCAAAAAAATGACAAAGGCAGCAGCAGTCAAAACAGCTCAGCAACTGGATTATCAGGCCAGCCAGGCTGAGTAAAAGTCTGGCAAAACGTTTTATGGGCACAGGCAGCAGAGCCGCCGTAGTGCCAAAAAAATATAGGTTATCAGCAAAAAAGACATTTTTCAGGACGGGAAGATGGTTTCCCGGGAGAGGAACTTTTGTGTCACACGACGTCTACGAGAATCCGCTGATCACCCGTTATGCATCCCGCGAGATGGCTCGCATCTGGTCTGCGCAAAGCAAGCATTCCACATGGCGCAGGCTGTGGATTGCGCTGGCGGAGTGTCAGCAGGCACTGGGGCTGAAGATCACGGATGACCAGCTTGCAGAAATGCGGGCCAGTGTTGACTCAATCGATTTCACGGCAGCGGAAAAGTACGAGAAGGAGCTGCGGCATGACGTGATGGCGCATGTCTACACATGGGGCGATCAGGTTCCGACGGCGCGTCCAATCATTCATCTGGGGGCCACCAGCTGTTATGTGACAGACAATTCCGAACTGATACAGATGCGAGAGAGTCTGCTGCTGATCCGTCGAAGGCTTGTGCAGGTCATCGACCAGCTGGGGCGTTTTGCAGCCCAGTGGCGGGACCTTCCCTGTCTCGGGTTTACTCATCTCCAGCCGGCTCAGCCAACGACTGTTGGCAAGCGAGCCACGCTTTGGTGCTGGGACCTGCTTCTGGACCTTGAAGAACTGGAGCATCGCCTGCAGACGCTGAGATTTCGTGGGGTCAAAGGCACCACGGGAACTCAGGCATCTTTTCTGACCCTGTTTGGGGGAGACCATGGGCGAGTTGAAGAACTGGACCGCATGGTAACCGCCAAAATGGGATTCCGGGAGGTGCATGCCGTCACCGGTCAGACCTACTCGCGCAAATCGGATTCGCAGGTCATGAGCTTTGTGAATGGACTGGCTCAGTCCTGCCACAAGGCCGGGACTGACGTTCGCATTCTGCAGCATCGGAAGGAGATTGAAGAGCCGTTCGAGAAATCTCAGATTGGTTCTTCGGCCATGGCCTACAAACGAAATCCCATGCGCAGCGAACGCATGTGCTCGCTGGCCCGCTTTGCGATGAGCCTGCAGTCCGGGGTCGATGCGACAATGGCAACACAGTGGATGGAGCGAACACTGGATGACAGTGCCATTCGCCGGCTCTCGATGCCCCAGGCATTTCTGGCCGCGGATGCATGTCTGATTCTGTATCGCAATATCACAGACGGAATGGTGGTCTATCCACGGGTGATCTCCCGAAATCTCGAATCAGAACTCCCCTTCATGGCGACAGAAGAAATTCTGATGGCAGGAGTTCAGGCCGGAGGCGATCGGCAGGTGCTTCACGAAGTGATCCGCGAACACAGCCAGGCAGCGGCGGACCAGGTCAAGAAGGAAGGTCTGCCAAACAACCTGATGGAGCGACTGCAGCAGGACCCGGCTTTTGGTCAGGTCAATCTGACCGGGGCACTGGATGCGGGGCGATTTGTCGGGCGAGCACCGGAGCAGGTCGACGCATTTCTAAGAGACTGCGTGGAGCCGATTCGAGAACGATACCGAACTGACCTTTCAGGCTCAGCGGAATCGCTGAGAGTCTGAGCGGGCAGAGAATTTCGGGACGTTCAGAAAACTGAGACCGGGGACAGACATTGCAACCGTCATGCATCCAGTGATACTTGAAAGCTGCTGGAGGGAACGACCAGAATGTGCCACCACCAGTCAGCTTAGAGTAAATCCGGAACGTTGGTTCGTTGAGTCTGTCTTTCATTTGAGGAGTTAAAGCGACAGTGTTGAACTGTCGCGTATTGTGAACGAAAAAAGCCGCGTGCTGCGGCTGTGGAAGTTTGCAATCACAGGACGGCAATCGAAACACGGCAGAGGCAGCCTGCGGCTGAAGGCCGTGGTACAGAAAAGGCAGATTATGTCAGCGCAATCAACGGAGGATTCGGTGCTTCCGTTCTCGATCGGAGCGGGAACAATCGTTCAGCTTCTGTCCGCGCTTGCCTGTTTTCTGGCCGCGATTGTTCTGCCGGAACAATTCCCTGAGCTGAAAGGGGCAGGGCAGTATGTTCTTGCGGGACTGGGCATTCTTTTTCTTCTGGCTGCTGTTCTTTCTGTGTTGTTGCGACGCTGGATTTCTGCATTCGCGCAGCGAACCGGGCTGACATCACGAGTCCTGGTTCCCAGAGAAGGCCTGGTGTATTTGGGTATCATGCTGATCATTGCGATTGCCGCATTGACTGGAGGCAATCCCGATACCGGAAACATGTTGTTGCTGGTTTTTGGAATGATGGCTGGTCCATTTGTGGTCAATGGCTGGGTCGTCGTCGGGATGCTGACGCGGATCACCGTATCGCGATCCGTTCCGGCTGCCGCTCAGGCGGGCACTTTTTTTACGGTGGACATCGCGGTTAGAAATGAACGCGGGTTTCTGTCTTCAAGATTACTTGAAGTGCGGGACATCATTCAGGGCCATCGAATCCAGCAGCAGGCAGGGGTGACGTTCGTCTGTGTGCCCCCCGGGCAAACCCGGGTTGCTGAATACCAGTTGTGTATTCAGCGACGAGGCTTGTATCGCTTTGGTCCCATGAGCGTCAGTTCCCATTTCCCGCTTGGAATTGGAGAGCGAGGCCATGCTGTGCAGCAGCAGGATGAAATTATTATTCATCCGACGACGGGTTTTCTGCTGCCAGCGTGGCGGAAGCGAGAGCGGAATCTTGCCGAATCCATCCGCACTCAAAATACCCGGATGGGGATGTTCGAGGACGAATTTCACGGGATTCGAGAGTTTCGTTCCGGTGATAATTCCCGAGCTGTTCACTGGCGCAGTACGGCCAGACACGGCCAGTTAATGGTTAAGGAGCATCACCAGCATCGGCAGGGTGATTTCACACTGCTGCTGGACCTTTATGCAGCAGACCCTTCCGCGGAATCGCCACTGGAAAAGGCGATCAGCCTGACTGCCACGCTGTGCCTTGAGCAGACGCGTCAGTCGGGCTGCCGGCTGTTGATTGCGGGACAGAGGCTGGATCTGGTTGAAACCGTTGGATCCTCCGGTTTTCGTGAAGCCGCTCTCCGAGCTCTGGCCATCTGCGAAGCATCTTCCGAAGCATCCCTGAAAGACCTGTTTGAATCCGTTTGCCGCGTGCCCATTGCCAGCAGTCAGCGTTTCATTGTGGTCACGCCTCGTCCCGACGAATGTCGCCGGACAGCGGCTGCCATTGCACGTCAGTACTTGCGAAATGAAGGACTTCTGACCGGGCGTCTGCTGATCATCGCCAGCGACGCACAGCATCTTGCAGAGGTATTCTCACTGACATCAGAAGACCGAACTCCAGCGACTGTCGGGGGACCTTATGCCTAGTGGCGATATGATGCGACAGGACCAACAGCTGCGTACGACGTTTCTACTCAGCATTTTTGCCATGACCTCGGCAGCCAGCCTGATCCTGGCCGGCAGTCAGGGGCGATTTTATCCCCCTGCGTTGACACCCTTAATTGCGGCCGTGGGCCTTTATCTTGCTGATTACCGCAAAATCTTCAGTTTTTCTGTGCTTAGCACCAATATGCTGGGCCTGATTGCACTGGTTCTTGCCGGCATGCAGTTCTCCGGAAGTAATCTGCAAAGACTGTTTGCGGGAACAGATCTTCTGGTCTTTCTGACCTGGATCATTCTGTTTATGGACAAGGCCTACCGCCAGTTCTGGTGGCTGATTGCCTTAACGGTGCTGCAGGTCACCACCGCAGGCGTTCTGACCACGGGCCTGGGGTTTGGCGTGGCGATTTTTCTGATGACCCTGCTGATGATCTGGACTCTGTCCGTGTTTTCCCTGTTTCGTGCTGCCGACCAATATCAGAATCGCTCATTGGAAGCCGACATGGGCCTGGAATCTTCGCCGGCCGAGGTACGCAGGTTCAGTCTCACTCAGGAGTTCCTGTACTCGTTTCTCGGGCTGGATCTGGCAACACGAAGAAAACGCCGGCTTCCCCGAAGTGTCAAACTGCGGTCGTCACCGATCATTGTAAGACCAGGACTTGACAGAGACCCGACAGAGGTCTGGATTGGATGGAAATTTCGAGGCATGGTTCTGGGCTCATGGATTGTCTCCGTGGTCCTTGCCATGGTGGTCTTCGCCGCATTCCCGCGTGTCTGGGTCAACAGTGGAACTCTGCTTGCGGATCAGCTGGGCGAGGAAGTGCCAATTGGGGGGCGACGAACCGGGTTATCAGAGGCTGTCCGGCTCGGGGAATTTGGACGAATTCTGATCAGCAATGATCGCGCACTGACATTTGAGATTCGTGATCGGCAGACTCAGGAATCGGTCTCGCTCGAGAAATTTGAGCGCGCGATGGATATGGACGAGATTCGTTTTCGCGCCAACGTCTTTGCGCACTACGTGGACGGGCGCTGGTTTCCAGGAAATCTGGCCCGTGAAGTCCCCCCGGCGAACTTCTCCGGTTCCGTCATGCCCCCTGCTGACTTTGCCGTGGAAGTCTCACTCGACTCATCCCCTGGAAATAAGGTTGCTGCCCCATTTCCGCTCTCAAATGTAACAGCATCCTCAGGCGTTCCCATCCTGCGTCGATCATGGAATAACACGCTCACATGGGCGAGTGATGCATCTGCGGACACCCAGAACGGCTCACGGAACTATGTGGTGGAATGCCCGTCAAAAGCACGGTATCCGGACGTCACATTTGAGTACTGGATGATTGATTCGCGCATGCATCATGTCGGCCAGACGATGACGCTGAATCGCCTTAACAGAAAAGCAGCATCCGCCTACATCACGGAGGACCTTGCCAGTCGGCTGCCAAGACTGCATAAGATCGCCCGAAAACTCAGCGTGGTCAATGAAAAACTACTCTCCGAAGGCGAACGCGTTCGACGCATCATGCAGACGCTCAGTCCGGAAAATGGATTTCGGTACACACTGGATCAGCCTCGCGTCAGCCTTGACTATGATCCCATTGAAACATTTCTGCTGCAGCGTAAGGCTGGTCACTGTGAGTATTTCGCATCAGCCTGCGCCTTGCTGCTGCAGGCCTCGGGAATCCCTGCGCGACTGGTCACTGGCTACAGTGGCAGTGAGCTGAATCCCATCACTGGAAAGTATGAAGTCCGACAGCGTCACGCGCACGCATGGGTCGAAGCCTGGGTTGGCGGGTCATGGAAAACGCTCGATCCGACTCCCGCGGCGGATCGCACCGCAACAGTCCGGGAAATCGCCTCCCGTTCACTGCTGTCAACGTTTCAGGCAGCTCTTACTGATCTCTGGGCCGGAAATGTGAACAGCATGTCCGCAGAACGTCAGAAAGAGTTCTTTGCGCCATTCCTGTCATCCACTCGCTCGATGCTGGATACAATCCGCAACCAGGGAATCACCCCTGTACTAAAAGAACTGCTGCGACCACCAGAGCACTGGATCAGCATTAAAAGTCTCACCGGTCTGATCACGCTGTGCATCTGCACCTTTACGGTGCTGCGTTTTCGGATTTTTTCTCGACTGAAGTACTACGTTCAGAACCTTCTGAAAAGGTTTTCCCGACAGCAGCGGGTCAGTCAGTCCGTCGTTCGTTTTTATTCGACTTTTTGTGAATCGTGTGAGCGAGGTGGCCTGAAGATGACCGCATCATCCAGCGCCTGTGAAAATGCCGCCAAAGCGCTCGATCGGTTTTCAGCCGGGCTGAAGGCGCGAGATATTGCTGATCTTCCGGAGCGTATCGCCACAGCATTCAACAGTGTTCGTTTCGGCCAGAACACGCTGTCGCCGGACGAAGCCCGTCTGCTGCGGCGGGATCTTCAGACGTTTTCCGAATTGGTCACCAGCCGACAGCAGCAGTCCAAAATGGCCTGACAAGGCCGCCTGAATCGGCTATGCAGCGACGGTTCTGGCGGAACGACATCAGACACTGGCTCAGGCAATTACAGCATGCTGGTCAGCAGCAGACGAAGCTTGCGAAGTTCCCGCAGACGATCGTCGCCTTCCAGAGTCTTTGGCAGCAGATCAACGCTCAGCGATCGCTGAAAATTGTACTGCCTGAGCATGGCGATAATTCGATTGTAGTCGACCTCACCAAGACCGGTGGGTACCTGAAGTTCAGACTGGGAGGTGTCTCGCAGGTGCAGGTGCAGCACATGCGGAAACACAACATCAAAATCCACTGGCCCGGTTGTGCGACAAATGTAGTAACTGGGATCAAGTGTAATCCCAAGTCCACGAGCCGCCTGACAGAGTTCCACGGCGGTATGAGGGTCTTCGGCAAGGCTTCCGCCGCGGGTCAGGATGGAAAGTCGAATGCCTGCCTTTTGACAAAGGGCATTGCGTTCGCGGAGTCGATCGACCTCGGTATTGAACGGGGTACCGCGCGGCGATGCCTCGATGGTCAGTTGCGCGACCCTCAGCACGCGGGCAAACCGCACGATGCCTTCGAAGGTCGCAAGGTCCGTTTCGCTTTCGAGGAAAATCGCCACAGCGGAAAGGCGACTGGCTTCTTTCATCTGCAGCGCATGGCCCTCAGGATCAGCAGCCACTCGGGAGGGCTTCAGTTGATCGGTGGATTCGTTGAGACAAATCTCGATCTTGTCAAAGCCCAGTTCCTGGATCTGCAGGCAGGCAGCCGGGAACGCCAAATCCCAGAGACTTCGCGTTGAGGCGGCTAGATGCACGTTCAACCTCCATGATGTAACACAAATCGTTGCGTTGCGGGAACTTGCAACTCCGCAAATCCGCGGAAGATGTCCTTACGTTACGAACACGGACTTTATTCGCGACAGCCTGTTTTCGCAAGACCTTCTAAATTTCCCGGAATTCTCCACTCGGATTTGCAGGGATTTTGCACGATTCACCGATTGTTCTGCCGATAACGAATAGTAGTGGAGTTCCGTCGGGGCCGATTGGCAGCAGTCGATTCTGACCTGAACTCAACCAGACCCACCGTTTTCTGTGGTGAGGAGTCTGGGTTTCGGGGGGGCATTAAGGAGTTGGTTTCATGAATCGGATTGCTGTGGCGCTGTTGCTTTCGGGGGCGATGGGTTTAGTGGCTTCCGGCTGTGCATCGACAGGGCCGGAGTTTCGCGGGCAGAGTCCAGGTGGCTGGTCATCCGGCCCGGTCATGGTGAACGGCTGCCCCAGCTGCCAGTCGCCCGGCGGTCATGGTGGCCAGATGATGCATTCGCCAGAGTGCCAGCACGCAGGGCACGGCGACTGCTGCAGGAATGGTAACTGCAACCTGCCATTCGTTCCTGTTCACAGAAACTTTCAAACCTACTCGGCACCGGAGGGACTGATGTATCCTCCGCAAAATCAGCCACCAGCGATGTACCAATATCCTTATTACACGCTCCGTGGACCAACCGACTTCTTCATGAAGTAGTCTTTTTGCGGCAACGGTTATCGGGGTGCGACTGCAGCGTCAGCAAGGGAACGTCTAAGCGTCCGATGCAGATTTCCACCGGTCTCGGTATACCGTCGCCACTGACAGCATCCTGAACCAATATCAGGCAGGCCGCTCGGACCACGAGTCGGCCTGCTTCTGTTTGGGAAGGCATCGTGATACTCTGCAGACGCTAAGTAAGCATGGCAGACCATTCTTCTGCGATGCTGGAATGCTCGGAGCTGCGTTCAACCCATGAAACGTCCGACCCGCAATCATCGGCTCACATCGTTGCTGAGATCGACAGTCTCGCGGTCGGCAGTGGCCACGGCCGTGCTGACGCTTTTCCTGGCGGGAGTTTCCCTGAGTCAGGCTGTGGACGAGCAGCCCAAAGGCGAAGT
>CAIQIE010000309.1 GCA_903871805.1 uncultured Planctomycetaceae bacterium
ATTCTTGCGGTGGGTGCGTTTCAGATTCTTCGTGTGAACACTCGGTTTCTTCCCAAAGCCATCCAGCCGCCCCTGTGGCGTCGCGTCAGTCTTGTGCTCTGTGGAATTGTGTACGGCGTCCTCGCAGTGGTTTCCATCAGTTCACATTTCAGTCCCAGAGCGACGCCGGTGCGGCAGGATTCTGCTGCGGTCGACACAGACACGGCCGAACCCGCGGTCTCCGCAAAAAGCGATGCGTCAGCCGCCAACGCGGATCCCAATTTGCCGCCCGAGTGAGCACAGCCCGCGAACCTGTAGTCACTTTAGCCCGGGCTGCGATCTGTTTTGCAGAACGAACGGTTGTCACGTTGTGTGACGCCCTGCAGGCAAACCTGCGGGGCTAATTCAACCGGGCCGTGCGCTGTTCCTGTTGCATTTTTGTGATCTGCACGACGTCGGTCCGGGGCATCGCCTCCCTGGGCAATTGGAAACCTGGAAATACTTCATCAGCAGACCGTAGTGCTGGACTGCAGATTTGGGGATGTCCCCGGAATCTGCAGGCTGAAGGCATTGAGCAGATCAATCTGCCGGCGATGTTTCTCTGGTGGGGCGATGGCGAATATGCAGCATCACTGGCAGCGTGGTGATACCACCGTCCACATTGGATTTCAGATAAAACGGACGACTCTGCTCTGGAACCCAGCGTGCGGCGGTGATGAACACCTCCCGTTCGTTTTGTCCATCCAGAAGCATCAGTCCATTCAGGCCGATGTTATCGACAAACACGCCGTGGGGCATATTGCGACCGGCGTCTTCCTTGCCAAGTTCTACCAGTCCACTGTGATCCAGTCGCTCGACCTGAACCCATGCCTTGACTGTTTCACCGGCCCAGACGGTCAGTTCCGGAGTGTGCTCTGTACTTGCTGCGGCATGCTGCTCATCGGAGAGAATTCGCACGCGAATTTTTGCCTTTTCCAGGAGTGCCAGTGACTTCAGGCCACCAATGTCATGCTGAACAACAGCGCCATTGATGGTGGCTCGTGCCACAAAACGGATTTTTGAAACAGCATCTTCCGTTGGTGGTGTCACATCCGCGGCGGCCAGCAGGGAAGCGAATGCCTGCCGTTGTTCGTCCTGAACGATCACGGGGTCTGACAGAGCAAATCCGGGAGGCAGATTTTCGGCCACAATTTCAATCGGGCCGTCGAAGCCATCCAGGCGAGTTGCTGTGAAGCCGATTTCCCTTCCGGTTCCTGGATGAATCTTCAGTTCGGTCGTATTCATCGCGACAGAGAAGTCCGGAGCCGGATAACGAATTTTCAGCTGATACCG
Organism: uncultured Planctomycetaceae bacterium; assembly: GCA_903871805.1. Lineage (GTDB taxonomy): Bacteria > Planctomycetota > Planctomycetia > Planctomycetales > Planctomycetaceae > SXXK01. The sequence goes on from CAIQIE010000309.1 coordinate 1,312, forward strand.
ATAATCCGCACCCTGAAAGCCGCGAGCATCGCGCAGGCGGACGAGGTATTCGCCATCTGATGGCGGGTAAAACATCAGCCGCGAATCCGGGCCCCACTGTCGCAGCGGATCATCGTCATTCTCGCTGTAAACAGGAAAGACCGGCAGCCCGGTATCTTTCAGTTGCTGTCGAGGCCCGAACGGGACAACGATGAAGGCTGGTCCCTGAAGTGGGTGCGTGGTTGCCGTCGTATTAAAATAGGTCTGCCGTTGTCCGAGGCCGGGATAGACTTTAAATCCCGAATCCGGGCCTCGAGGATACAGCCACAGTTTGACTACCTCGCCATCGGCATACAGGTATTCATTCAGTTCCATTTCCTGCCAGTTGAACATGCGAAAGTCGTCAATGGTATCAGAATCCTTTCCGCGGAACGTGAAGTAGGAATCGCGAACCGCCTGCAGTCGGAACTGCAGCACAGGCTGCCCGTCCGTGGTTAGCACATCCACGATGGAATCCAGCGGAGACTTATCACGAGCCGCAAGGACTTCGACAAGCACAGGCTGCCCCTGCTTCGCCTGAATTCGGGCCAGGTCAACATCAGCGGAGCCACTTCCTTCGTGATGAATGCTGCCTGAGATGACGGTCGGAACCGTGACCGACGGGGCCGCAGCCGATTCATCGTTTGGTTCGGCCTCGGCCAGCGTCATCAGGGCAGAGGCATCTGGCGGAGCAGCCACGGGGACCATGGTCACGGGCTGTAATTCCGAGGTGGTTGCCAAATCCGGCAGCGGCAGGTTTTTCATAACGCCGCGTCGAGTCAGCAGTACGGTAGATCCAGCGGCGTTGTTGATTGCGAGGCAGCTAACGGCATCCTGCTGCAGTTGCATCGCCGAAAGCTCTTCGACTTTTACCGCATTCCAGAATTTCACTGCCCCGTTTTCTGCCGCAGTGATCAGAAAACGTCCGTCACTGGAAATTCGCAGCGTGCTGATCGCGCCCTCATGAGCAAACCTTGAAATGCGGAGCGGATTGATATTTGGACTGGTTCGGGAAATTAGATCCCATTGCCGAATACGACTATCTGCCCCTGCTGCGTAAACGGAATTTCCATCAGGACTGAAGACCACGCTGTACTGTTCGGCCTGAGGCTGGCTGAGCGTATCGAATCGTTCGCCGGTGGAGACGTTCCAGATCTTCACGGTGGCATCGGCGCTGGCGGAGGCCAGGAGTGTTCCATCGGGACTGAACTGTAGGTCGAACACAGCACCGTTATGGCCGGAAAGCTCACGCAGCAGTTTACCGGACACTGCATCATGCAGCCGAATCTTTCGATCATAACCCGCCGTTGCCACAATCGATTCGTCCGGAGACCAGACCGCCGCGTACAGAATATCGGCATGACCGGAATACTCGCCCACCACTGCGGAGGTTTCCACGTCCACCACCACTGCGCGACCGCTTAGCCCGGCAGTTCCGGTCGCCAGCAGAACTCGTTTTTCATCCCGACTGAACTGTACATCGTTGACCTTGCCATCAGGCAGATCAAATTGCCGCAGCACGCTGCCATCGCTTGCCGAAACAAGCCTTGCAAATCGAAAATGCCCTGTCAGCAGCTGGTTGCCGCTTTGGCTGAAGACCGCCGAGACAGGAATGGCCACATTTGCCGAACGCACAGCCACTTTGGGTAGTGCGGGAAGGAGTGCCATGCGACTGTCAAACTTTGCGCCATTCTGGATCCACTGCGTCAGGATGTTAAGTTCTGCGGCATCTGGTTGGGGCTGATCGGCTGGCGGCATATGATCATCGCCCTGACTGATCAGGACAGTGAGCAGGCGACTGTTTTTATAATCTGTGGCATCCAGTACAGGCCCTTCCGTGTCACCTTTCAGAATTTCGTCCGGCGACTGCAGCGACAAACCGGCCTCTGCATCTGCACGATGGTGACAGCCGACACAGTACTTCTGAAGGATCGGTGCGACCGCTGTGGAATAGGCAATCCCGTCAGTATCCCCGAGGACAGCGGTATTCGCCTGCAGCAGCAGGGCAGAAACTGTAAAAAGAACACGGCCGGACACGGCGGAGGCAGTACGATGAACCATCGGACAGATTCCACAAAAAGGGCGACCTGCAACCTGCCAGGTCCGTTCAGACCGCCAGGCCATTGGTCGGGCAATCTGCAGGAAATTCGAAGACAAAACGTTCCGGAGCAGGCGATTCTGCGGCATGGACCGGCCATGACCGCAGTCAAACAGTCACTTCGTGCGGAAAACCGCAGGGAGTGCAGTGACCGAAAGCTCTGTCGCGAAATTCTGGACGACAGTGACCTTCGGGGCAAGTGAGGGCGGGCTAATGCAGAAACCCGGCCTTCATTCAATCCGAATTCAACGGGATTTCCAGCTTGATCCTGTGGTTAAGTGAAGTTTTCTGTAATCGCGTCATTCTCTGAAGGAATTCCGCACAGACTCCGTTATTCTTCGCAGCTGGTCAAGTATTTCTGATTTGTCCAGAGGATCACTGTCGAACACCGGAACTCGCCGTTGAACCTGCTCACGGCAGAATGCCGCCGATGGTAACGTCGCATGCATCGTTTATTCCTCGACCGGCCCCGTCGCTCCCTCCTGAATATCACTGCAACTTTGTTATGACTTCAAAACGACAATCGACAGGCATACCCCGTCTGGATCAGGCACTTGGCGGTGGTCTGATTCCCGGAACACTGACCGTGGTGATGGGAGCCACTGGCATTGGCAAGACACAGCTGGGGATCAGTTACTGTCACACAGGAACGCAGCAGGAAGGGCAAAACGGAATCATCTTTGACCTGACGACGCGTGGTGATTCGCAGAACCAGCCGGAGTATGCCCGGCGAATGTACGACTGGACACTGCGATCTCGAGCCTTCGTGGATCATTTCGACCCGAAGACTGTCTGGAATGCCGAAGCCACTCGTTCAGATTATCTGCATGTGTTCACCCGCGGCGGCCGCCGGGTTACGATTGGCGATATGCAGCCGGAAGAGTGGCAGGAATTCAAGGCAGATCTGATGCGGCGTCTGGACCAGACGATTGCTTTTTTCTACGGCAATTTTGTGCATGGTGTGCGTCGCTGCGTCATCGATGGCGTGGAACCCACATCGCAGGATTCGGATTCCTTTCAGTTTCATCTGTTTGATTACATTTATCATCAGGTGTTGCGAAAAGACCACGATTGGCTGGCACGGGACCTGTTCAAAGTGCACTTTCGGTCGCAGGAAAACGAGGTTCAGCAGCATGCCTATCAGTTTCAGGACATTGGCGGTATGTTTCTGTACACCAGCCACGAAGTGATGCTGGACGACCTGATATCCCGCCCGATCCGTTCAGGCGACATTCTGTCCAATGCCAATACCATTCTGATGATGGGTAAGGTACGCAATGGGGCTCAGATCAGCCGTGCGATGTACGTTGCGAAGCACCGTGGCAGTGCCTGCTCGGAAGAGATTCTGCCGTATCGCATTGGTGAACACGGTTTAATCATGGACTGATTGCCGGAAAAGATTGGCAGTCACCGTCTCGACCTGCCATACTCTTCCTCAGAAATGCCTGGGTGATGTTCCCGATTCTGCTGTTGATGACAAAAGTCGCACTCCAAAAATTCCCTCCCGATTTCCCTGATAGCCACCAGCTGCTGCCGCAGTACCAGCGACCTGTGCCTCGGCAGATTGTTCATGAATGATCACAATGTCCGGAACCGATCAGATTTCTCAGAAGCTTCATGACAGCCGCTTTATGAAAGCGGTTCGCCGCGAAGCTGTCGACACAACACCGCTCTGGATCATGCGTCAGGCTGGCCGTTACCTTCCGCAGTACATGGACGTTCGCAGCCGCGTCACATTTATGGAATTGTGCAAGACGCCCGAGCTGGCCTGTGAAGTGACTGTCACAGCCAGACAGGTGCTCGGAGTTGACGCTGCGATTCTATTTGCCGATCTGCTGCCGATTCTGGAGCCCATGGGAATTCACCTCGAATATCTTCGCGGAGAAGGCCCGGTCATTCATAATCCGCTGCGTGCCGCAAAAGACGTGGACCGACTGATCGCACTGGACTCGATGGAGCCGGTCGATTATGTCTTTCAGGCAATTCGTCTGATTCGTGCGGCGCTTCCTGCGGACATCCCGCTGATCGGATTTGCCGGTGCTCCCTTCACATTGGCCTCGTACGCCATTGAAGGTGGCGGATCAAAGAACTACGTGCACACCAAATCGCTGATGTACAACGACGAGGGTGCCTGGAATGTGCTGATGAGTCGTCTGGTGGACACCGTCAGCCTGTATCTTCGCAAACAGATTGAGGCAGGATGTCAGTGTGTGCAGGTCTTTGACAGCTGGGCGGGTTGTTTGTGTCCGTCGGACTATCGGCGTTATGTGCTGCCGCATTCTCGCCGACTGATTCAGTCCGTCGAACCCTTTGCTCCGGTCATTAACTTTTTAAACGGCAATCCGGCCCTGTTGACTTTGCAGCGCGAAGCCGGTGGCCAGGTGATGGGAACAGACTGGCGATCTTCACTGGACGTTGCGTGGAAAACATTTGGTCACGACGTGGCCATTCAGGGGAACATGGATCCCGTTTCCATTTACGCGGACCTGCCGGTACTGAAGCAGCGAGTTGCCGATATTCTCAGGGCGGCCGATGGACGCCCTGGACATATTTTCAATCTCGGACATGGTGTCATGCCGGATATGAATCCGGATCATGTCAAAGCGGTTGTTGATTTTGTCCACGAACTGGGCCAGCGCAAATGAGTGCTGCAGCAGAATCCTCACAGACAACGACCACAAATCTGAGGGTTGCGGTGATCGGAGGCGGTATCTCCGGTCTTGCCGCTGCTCACAGGCTTTTGTCCCGCTGTGAGACTGTTGATGTCACTTTGTTCGAAGCATCGCAACGACTGGGAGGAATCATTCGGACGGAGGAAGCCGATGGTTTCCTGATGGAACTGGGACCGGATTCCTTCATCACCAACAAACCCGGGGGCATTCAGCTCTGCGAAGAAATCGGCTTCACAGGTCAGTTGATCACGACCGATTCCCGCTATCGACGGTCGCTTGTTCTGTCCCGAGGCAAACCGACTCCGGTACCTGACGGCTTCATGCTGATGGCGCCGGAAAAACCCTGGTCACTACTCAAATCTCCCGTACTGTCACTCGCCGGTCGACTCAGACTGCTCAGTGAATACTTCGTCCCGCCTCGTGGGTCATCTGACGATGAAAGCCTGTCACAGTTTGTGACGCGGCGATTTGGTCGTGAGGCGCTTGATCGCCTGGTTCAGCCGCTTGTCGGCGGCATCTATACCAGTGACCCTGACAAACTCAGTCTCAAAGCCACTCTGCCGCGATTTCCAGAGATGGAAGCGTCTCATGGAAGTGTGATTCGGGCGACGCTCGCTCAGATGAAAGCCCGAAAAAATAATCCGGCCGGAAGTGCTGCCGACGAACAGGGCAGCGGAGCCCGTTACGGATTGTTTACCACTGCCGCTGGCGGATTAAGCGATCTTGTCACTGCGCTCGAGAGCAATCTCAGGAAACATTCGGGCTTTCATTTCCAGCGAGGAACACGTGTCAAATCTGTTGTTCCGGTGGCCGAAGGACGCAGTGGATGGTTACTGACGACCGAGCGGGATACCCATGCGTTCGATGCGGTGATTATTACCCTGCCAGCCTATCTTGCCGCGGGGCTTCTCAGTCACCCTGACTGTGCACCGCTGCAGGCGCAGTTGAATACAATCGAGTACGCGTCCAGTGCGATTGTCGTCAGCGGTCATCAGCTGAGTGATTTCTCAAACCCGATGGATGCCTTTGGACTGGTTGTTCCGGCTGTCGAACGACGAAAAATCCTTGCGGTCAGCTTTTCCAGCCGGAAATTTGTCAACCGCGCCCCCGATGGTCATCTTGTTCTGCGAACATTTGTCGGTGGAGCGATGCAGCCAGAGCTTATGCAGCTGGATGATGATGCCATTCTGAACCTTGTGAATGACGAGCTTCGGGATATTTTCGGCATGAGCCGCGAACCGCTGTTTTCGGAAGTGGTGCGATACCACAGAGCGATGCCGCAATATCATGTTGGCCACCTTGACCGCGTGGCGGCGATCGAAGACAGTGTTGGTCGCTGGCCCGGGCTGCATCTGGCAGGCAGTGCTTATCGTGGTGTCGGAATCCCCGACAGTATTGCCAGTGGTCGTGAAGCTGCGGATCAGATTCTTTGCATCGCTGGTGCGACGGCTTTCTGATTTGCTGATAACCGGACACAGATGGTACAGGCCGCTTCTGATGGGCGCATGCCGTCACGCCCCCCTTCACTCTCGGGAGCTGACACAGTGAATGACTCTGAACAACCCGAGACTGCTTCACCAGAGGGAAGCTCCGCCGCGAGAATTCCCTCCGCTGTGACACTCGACGCACTCTGTGACCAGTTTGAAGCCGCATGGAATAACGCCCCAACGACCCCTCCCCGCATTGAAGATTATCTGGCGCGAACCGGACCGGAAAATCGCCGGCAGCTTCTGCGGTGGCTGCTGGAAATTGACGTCGAATATCTGCAGCTGGCCGGAAAGTTGCCATCTCCCGACCACTGGGACCAGCGTTTTCCGGACGCCACAGAGATCATTCAGGATGCCCTGAAGACTGTTCGTGAACGCCTGCAGGAATCCGGCACCGTGATTCTCTCGCAGCTCCCGGATTCATGGCCACAGCAGAATACATCCACAGCTGCCGCCAAAGTTCCAGCTGATGCGGAGTACATCGACGAACAGCAGAAGCCGCTGCCGAATCCGGCACGTAAGCCTGCAGCCTCGGAGTACTGCTTTATTTCCGGGGACGGAGTCTTTTCTGTTGCCGATAATCCGGAATGGAACTCTGCTGTCGACAGAGACTTTCGCATCGGAACGCTGCTGCAGAA
>CAIQIE010000310.1 GCA_903871805.1 uncultured Planctomycetaceae bacterium
ATCTCCACCCGCTTCCGCTCACGCTCGCGGATCTCGATCACCCGGTTGAAATCGGACTCCCGATAAATTCGCCCCTCGTCGATCTCGCCAACCAGCACGTTGTCATCCGGAGCAAACACGTATTGATCGAGGGTCGTCTGAATCTGCCGCACACGAAAAGGTGTCAGAAAGCCGTCATTGATCCCGTCCTTCAGCGAATACACAAACACCGGTTCTCCGAAGTAGCGGTAGGTGTCGGCATTCTCCGTGCGCTTGGGCGTCGCCGTCAGGCCCAGCTGCACCGCCGGTGCAAAGTACTCCAGAATGCCGCGCCAGCTGCTTTCATCATTGGCACCACCCCGGTGACACTCATCCACAATCACGAAGTCAAAAAAGTCCGGAGGATACTCGCCAAACCACGCCGCCATGGATTCGGCGGAGACCGCTTCTTCCTGCTCCCCGGTTTCACCATTTGGCCCTGACATGAACGTCTGGAAGATGGTGAAGAACAAACTGCCATTCTTCGGAACCCGTCCCCGTTTGCGAATTTCCTTCGGGCTGATCCGCACCAGCGCATCTTCCGAAAAGGCCGAAAACGCGTTGTACGCCTGATCGGCGAGAATATTGCGATCGGCCAGGAACAGGATGCGTGGCTGGCGCGTCGGCTGACCGGAGAGGTTCCAGCGGGCCTTGAACAGCTTCCAGGCAATCTGAAACGCCACAAAAGTTTTGCCCGTGCCGGTGGCCAGCGTCAGCAGGATGCGGTTCTGCTGATTGGAAATCGCCTGCAGGACGCGTTCAATAGCGATGTCCTGATAATACCGAGCCGGATGCGAACCACCTTTGTCTTCGTAGGCCACTTCGGCGAAGCGATCCCGCCAGGCATTGGCTTCGGTGAACGTCTGGTTCCAGAGTTCTTCGGGGGTGGGGTAGGCTGGCAGTTCCCGTTCTTCGCCGGTCTGCATGTCGATGCCGTAGATACCGGCACCATTGGTCGCGTAGGTGAAACGGACATGCAGTTTGTCGGCATAAAGTTTGGCCTGCGCGACGCCTTCGGTCAGTTCCTGCGTCCGGGCCTTGGCTTCGACGACGGCCAGGCGGGTATTGCGATATTCGAGCACGTAATCGGCTTTGCAGGGATTGCGACGGCGGCCGCGGCCATCGAGTGCCCCTCGGCTGATCACGAATTCTCGCCGCACGCGACTGCCCTCGACGATGCCCCAGCCCGCGGCGGCAAGTGCCGGATCGATGTATTCCGCCCGAGTTTCGGCTTCGTTCATGATTGGTCCTCAGAAATCGCCCTCAGGATCCTCAACTTCAGACCTTCCTCCTCTTCCTCTCCATGCAAAATTGCCGCCATCCAATCTGCCAGCAAGTCCTTTTCGATCGATCCTGCCGCCACGTGATAACTTATGTTTTCCGCTGCATGAAAAAACTGTCGAATACTTCGAAGATAGCCATTCAACAGCAACATCTGACCGCAGAGAGTAATCGCGAATCGTTTGTTGCCATCTTCGAAACAATGAAACTTGCACGCACAGAAAAACAGATGCGTCAGCTTTCCGGCAAACGTCGGATAGTAGTCATCGTTCTGAATATTCTGAAGGACTGAGTCCAGCTTTCCCAGCTCCAGTTGACCAACCGAGCCACCACCGCTTACTTCGACGGTCTTGCGGTGAATTTCGATAGCTTGCTCACGGGTCAGGTAATAAAACACCATTATTTCCGATCCTTGAGGCGTTTCATCACATCCTTGGCTTCTTCCAGCCTTTCTGAAAGCTCTTTGCTTTTCTCGCCGAGGAATCGCTCAAATTCCGTACGCTGAAGTGGAGTCACGTATTCGCGGAGCTGAAGATGAAAGGCATCACGAAATGCCAAATCGCGACTGGCCATCTTCATACGTGCGTTTTCAATCAGTGGTTTCCAATGGGCCTGATTCTCGAATTGGCGAAAAATCGCATCCACTTCAGCGTACACGAGCCTTGATCCCTTCTTGGCGAAGGCTGTTGTAATTGCATCCGCTATCCCACATTCAAAAGATGCGATGAGATTAAGGATTTCCGAATAGAACGTATCACGAACATTTTCGCGGGCGTCGAGCTTCAAAACTTGTCGATACTGTTTCGCCTTTTCTCGAAAAATGCTCACATAGATTTTGTCAGTGTAGACGGCGTACTTAAAATTTCCGACGGCGACACAGTCCTTCAATGCATCCGTGAATTGCTTTCTATAGTTATCCTCAATGAATGCAGCGTGAATGAAATCTTCATCTCGTTGATTGATATACTTCGTACCGCCGCCGGTGCGCTGATTGATCGTGTCGATGACGATGTCAAGAATGGCTTTCCGCAACAGCGAGGCTCGTTCTGATTCAACGATCAGCATGGAAAGATTCAGAAAGGCACGAAAGTCGAATATGCCCAAGACCGTGGTTTTGGTCACGAAACTTGCTTCGTGACCAAAAGTGGACACCAGCGATAACTTCAACTGCTGCAAGCGTTTACCACGAATCAGCTCATACCCGTTTTGTCGCAGTTCCTCACCGAATTTCTCGAGGTAATTGTCCACGGTGCGGGGCGTGATCTCAAAGAAGGCAGCGACTTGTTCCTTGAGCAGGACGGACCGGGACTCGAATGGAATCCCGCTGAGCCCCGTCGCTTTTTCCACTTCTGCGAGGGCATACGGATTGTTCAGAATGTTTTGTCGATCGATTTGTGAATTCGTGAGGTCCCTGCTCATTCAAGTCTCCTAAAGCGTCCCGGAAAAGGCTTCGTGCAGGAGCGATTTTTTGAGTTCAGCACACATGAACTGCTTTCTCTCAAAGAGACGTCGAAGACTATTGGTATGCGATTGCAAAGCCGTCAATTCCTCCACAATCCGCTGCTGCTCGGAGAGAGACTCGGGAAACCGTATTTCCATTGGTGCGAGGTTGGTACGTGTTATTTGTGGCTGCGCCGCGCCGGTGATCGCTCGGGAAAGGTCGATGCCACCGCGAAATAAATAAGCCAAAAACGAAAGATCTATCGCTCCATCTCTGGGACGAACGACCATGGAGTTTCCAGTGATCCATGATTTTGGCTGGGACACATTCACCGTCCCACAGGTCGCCCCGCGACAAGTGATAAGAAGTTGGGGTTCTTCGTGGTTGTATTTGTCATAACGACCAATCTCTCCGTTAGCACCAAACACGGGGTAC
>CAIQIE010000311.1 GCA_903871805.1 uncultured Planctomycetaceae bacterium
ACAACAGCCCCAATGGAATGAAGGAAAAGCGTCGCCGGCTGTCGAATCTATCCTGGTTTATGAAGTGTCTGTGTGAGCCGATTGCGAAGGAAGCAAATCGGGAAGACAAAGTACGGGGGCACTTCTGGGAATCGCGATATAAGGCTCAACCGCTGCTGGATGAAATGGCCATTGCGGCCTGCATGGCGTATGTGGACCTGAATCCTATTCGAGCTGGCATCTCGGAGGCACCTGAAACCAGTGATTTTACTAGTGCTCAGGCGCGTATTCAGGATCGCCACGAAGCGCAGTCCAATCGCACAGCTGAAGCTCAGGCTGTGAATACAGAACACGGTCCACGTGCCGGGTGGCTGGCACCTGTGGAGCTGGAGCCAAAGCAGAAGAAGGCTCGCGAAAAGCAGACAACAAGGCGAGCCAGTAACAAGGGTTGCCTGTTTATGTCACTGGATCAGTACCTGCAGTTGCTGGACTGGACCGGGCGACAACTGCGACGGGACAAGCCGGGAGTCATTTCCGGGGATCTGAAGCCGATCATGGAGCGTCTGGACTGCACGGTAGAATCCTGGCTGGACCTTGTGCGTAACTTCCGTCGTCGATTCCGCACGGAAGCTGGGCGTCCGGAGGCTCTTGTCGGAGTCAGTACGCTCCGCCGAAACTGCCGCATGGCCAACCATAAAAGCTGAGTGACTGTAAGTCACAAGGTATTGACTAGATTCAGCTTGCGTGTAAAGGTGCATGGCACCGTGGGGGTAATGGGCAGAGGAGCGTGAGGGTGAAACAGCTCGGATTTGCTACGGATTTTTCGCGCCTGCACGCGGTGGGTTGCGATAATCCAGAGGGGGTTTCTGACCGGGTTGCATCAGGGATTCGTAGGCAATCGTGCCTGTGCGTTTGCGAAGTTCGGCAGCGGCTTGTTGCAGGACTTCGGGACTGCGCATCAGGTCTACGGCGCTGGTGGCCAGTGTTCGTGCGGCGAGGTGCATGCCCTTTTCACCGATTGATGTACCACCGGCTGCCACGGCCTGCCAGGAATGAGCGGGTGTTCCCGGAACCCAGCAGGAGGTTGAAAAGCCAGTCGTGGGGACAACCCAGGAAATATCGCCGACATCGGTCGATCCTTTTCCAACGGTTCCGTCAACATCATCAACTTTCTGCAGTGTGTCGAGGGGCTCTGCTTCTTCGAGGTAGCTGACCAATCGGGCGGCGAACTGCTGTTCCTGTTCGGAGTACTGAAGGTCATTCAGTTGCATCAATCGTTTCCGGACAACGTTAGTCAGCGCGGAGTTGGGGAGAATTTCGCGAATACCGCCTTCGTAGCGAATCTGGAGATCTGTTTCTGTAGCGAGGGCCCCGGCGCGGGCACAAAGTTCGAGGCGGGAATACAGTGGCTTCAGGAACCTGGCCTCCGGGTGCCGGATATAGTAGTATACTTCAGCAAATGCCGGGACGACATTGGGAGCCTCTCCGCCGCTGGTAATGACATGATGAATTCGGGTTTCTTCGGGGGTATGTTCGCGCAGCAGTTCGGAGGCATGTGCGGTCAGTTCCACGGCATCGAGGGCGGACCGTCCCTGCTGGGGCGAACCAGCGGCGTGCGCTGTTTTGCCACGAAACTGAAACTTGACAGCAATTCGAGCAAGGCTGGAGCGATCCCCGGCGGAATTTTTCGAAGAGGGGTGCCAATGCAGTACGGCATCACAATCGCTGAACAGACCTGCCTGAACCATAAAGACTTTCCCGGCGCCTCCTTCTTCTGCCGGACAGCCGTAGAAACGAACAGTGCCTGTGAGACGACCGGCTCGAATCTGTTCAGCGACTGCAATCGCTGCCGACAGGGAGGCTGTTCCAAACAGATGGTGACCGCAGCCATGTCCCCAGGCGCGGTCATCTTCCCGGGGCAGTGGTTCTGGTACGGCCTGTTGTGACAGTCCTGGGAGTGCATCGTATTCGCCAAGAATTCCGATGACGGGTTTTCCGCTGCCAAATTCTGCGACGAACGCTGTCGGGATTTCTGCGACACCGCGACGGACCGTCATGCCTGCGGCCTCGGCCACGTTGGCCAGAAGCGCGGACGACTGAGTTTCCTGGTATCCGGGTTCTGCGGCATTCCAGATTTTCAGTGCCGTCTCCCAACTGGCATCGCGACGTTTGGCGATGGAATCCACAACGGCAGCAATGACATCATCTGATGGAGCCGCAGTCTGCCACGGCCCGGCATTGGCTGCAGAAAGCGTCGTCATTAGTTGCAGAGCAGCTGTGACCAGAATCGTCCGTATTGACAATCTGTTCGATCCAGACATGAAAATTCTGCTTTCGATGGAATGACCGTCGGAGTCGACGGAAATGAAGACAATTGTTGAGGAAGAGTCCTGAATTCAGTCGGCCGACGGCGTGCCTTGCCCGGAATTCTGAGCCAGCAAAGTTTTCAGGTGCAGGGCGGTGCCTTCTGCCAGCCTGTCGACATTGTAGCCACCCTCCAGAACACTGACGACTCTGCCGGCTGCATGAGTATTAGCCACGTCCAGCACAAGTTGTGTCAGCGTTTCGAAGTCTTCCGTTTCCAGTCCCAGGGAACCGACGGGGTCGTCCTTATGAGCATCAAAGCCTGCGCTGATGACCACGAATTCCGGCTTGATACGGTCGGCAGCAGTTGCGAGCATGGCACTGAAGTTTTTCAGGAACGAGGCACGCGAGGTTCCAAATTCCACGGGAAGATTGAATGTGGTTCCAAGTCCATCACCGGACCCGATGTCGGACTTTCGTCCAGTGCCGGGGTAGAATGGAAAACGATGCGAGGAAAAGAAACCGACACGGGAATCTTCGTAGAAGACATCCTGCGTTCCGTTGCCATGGTGTACATCCCAGTCCACGATCAGGACTCGCTGCAGTCCGAACTTTTCAACCGCTGTTCTGGCGGCGATGGCTGCATTTCCCAGCAGGCAGAAGCCCATCGGGGCATCTGGAAGAGCGTGATGCCCGGGGGGTCTGACAAGGCATAAAGCGGAGGTATCCTGGCCTTCGATGACCCGGCGCACGGCATCGACCGCAGTTCCGGCAGCCAGCCATGCCACATCAGCGGATTCGGGGCTCATAACCGTATCAACTTCAATCCGACCACCGCCTGCCGCGGCGAATTCTCGCAGGTTCTGCAGATGCTGTTTCGGGTGCACCCGAAGCAGATCCTCGATTGACGCTTCGACACAGGGGCAGCAGACAGTTTGGGCGACGAGTTCGGACTGTGCCAGCAACTGTGCAATGGCCTTCAGGCGTGCCGGGCTTTCCGGATGTTGTCCAGTTTGATGCTGCAGAAATCGTGGATCAGAATAGAAAAGGGTCATTGCAGGGGATTCCATTGGGCATCGGGGCGATCGGTCTGATATTCTTCACGTTTCGACTTCCGATGAAAAGCAGATTGGCCAGCATTTACAGGGACCTGCGTCAGACTTCCCGCGGATAGCAATCGATGCTGGTGCGGGCTTCGATATTCTCGCAGGAACTCACAGGCGCTGGGTCAGCGTTTCAAAGCCAGATGTTCTTAAAATCGGTTTGATCAGACTTTCAGAGAGGGGTTTTTCCTGATGCGGTGTGATTGTCAGACTCCTGTAGTCCCCGTTCTGTTTTTCATGCTTCTGCTGAACAGTGGAATCTCAGAGGCGCAGCAGGCAAGCCCTCCGGATCGCGAACACTTGCTGCAGCGGGAAGCTGAACGACTGATGGAGGCCGGTCAGGATCCACAATGGATTCGGATGATCATGATTGACCTGGAACTCTCGACTGACCTGAGTGAAGCGAGCCAGGCGACGTGTCGCAGGATTCTTCGATCACTGGCACTATCCGGAGACGAAACGGCACAGGAGCATGTGCTATCGGTATTTGAAAATGAGCCGGAACGTCGGAGCATGGCTGCGTGGGCGTTAAGTCAGGCCTCTTTGCAGCATCCAGCGGATCTGCGGCACTGGCAGCTGATGGTTCGTTCTCTGACAGTAGTGGAGGGATCCGACGCAGTTTCCGTCATGCAGGCCCTCAAGCGATTTCGGGTGAGAGCGAACAAGGCACAGTGGGTACGGCAGGTAATTCTGAAGGGACTGCCGCTTGCGGAATCAGAGCAGTTGCACGCAGCGTCACTGCTGCAGCACTGGACAGCAGTTCCGGAGAAGTCAGCAGAGAGCTGGACGTTGGCACAGTATCAGGAATGGTTTCAGCAGGAATATCCTGACGCCGCACCGGCGGTCTTGCCGGTAGACCTGCCGGATCGTCGCTGGACCATGGCAAAGCTGATGCCGGGCATTCATGAAATTCCCGTGGACGACACGATGCTGAAACAGGGTGCCGCTGTGTTTGAGTCAGCGGGGTGTGCGAAGTGTCATCGCCGAGGTGCGACGGGTTCGGCGAATGGACCTGATCTGACAACACTGGGCTGGCGTCGCCAGAAGTCGGAGATTCTGAAATCTTTGTTGTATCCATCGCACGAACTGAACGAGGAATACCCGACCGTGACCGTAGTGCTGAAGGATGGGACCACCGTTTCCGGACTGCTTCAGGCGGCGGCCAGGGAACGCCTGAGTGTTTTTACCACTGCTGCGGAGAAGAAGGAGTTTGCTGCATCCGAAGTGGACACGATTCGCAGTCAGGCGATTTCAGCGATGCCGGAGGGAACACTGGAGCTGCTTTCGCTGGAGCAGATTCAGTCGCTGGTGGCGTGGCTCACATCCGTCGACGGCATCCCGAAGCCGCATGCTGCAGACATTCAGGAATAAAGAGCTTCACTGGCAAAGAATGATGAAATTCGCACTTTTGAGGCTTTCGAAGTTTTTAACGATATTGATTGATACCCGTCGTGTTCCCCAGCATCTCAATTTGTCCGGCCGATCTTTCAGCAGTGCGTCCCTCACCAAACGGCCGTTTTTCAGCGGGATTTCTGTCGTGCCGTTGAACTGTTTCGGGCGAGCAGGCCGGGGGGAAATTCCAGCGTATGCTGGCCTGAGCAATTCAACGAAGTAAGACGCTAAAGCTCTGCTCTGTTAAGGGACGATCAATCACAGGGTTAACCGATTGATGAGCGAGACGGTATTCCGCAGTGTCGATGCAAACCGGCAGATTCTGCGGGTGTCCGTATCGCCAACCGGAGAATTCCGTTTTAGAAATTTGCGGCGAAGCTGTCGTAAGCGTGAGAGTGGTTGAGAGGAACGTGGCAGGAATGTCAGGATCCGGCAAGAGTGATCAATTGAGAATTGGCTTCATGGAGACCATTGAAATCGATGGTCGGGGCCATATCGGGGGTCTTCTGATTACCAATCAGAATGGTCGTCCGCTGGAATTCCAGTGTACGACTCCAGTCCGCCCCAATCGGACTCAGGAAATCCTGTTTGGTGAAACGCTGCGTCCGTGGCTGCTGGGTGAACTGATCGGAAGTACGCTCCTGGATCGCGTGGCCATCAAACCGAGCGTGATCATCACCAGTGATCCGTGTTTGCTGGAGCTGCGAAATCATACAACAGTTCCGGTAGCGTTTGCGGAAGAGGCGGTGCCAGAACGGGGCAGAAGTCAAAATCCGGAGCAGACGGATCGACGAAGTGGTACAGAAGCGTCCGTGAATGGCGAGGGACGGCTGAAAATTGGAGGAAGTATTCTTCGCTTTCATGACGCGCACGGCGTGGATGCAGAAACGCTGGGCCGTCAGAAGCATCTGATTCCAAATTCCGCGAATCTGCAGGAACCACTGGAGCGAGTGCGGGAGGCTCTTGCAGAGACGGTCCGTACGGTATTTGCCCGGTGAGTAAAGCCGCTCTGTGATTCGGCATGCTCCTTCAGAAACAGGAATCTCCCAACACTGATGTTATCGCTGAGATTTTCAAAGACCTGATGAATGTCCGGAAGTTCGAAGTCGAAACAGGATGACGATTGACCACAGGCAGTACGTTGGCAGGAAGTCGACGTCCCTGAGTCAGGAAATGTTGCACTGGCTGACAGCGGAGGCCCAACGGAATGAGCATCCCGGAGAATACTGAATTGGAAACCCCGCTGATTGATCAGCGGAGGATTGCTGATTCTCGCAATGAACTCCGGCCCGACGTGGCGCACACCGGATTCAACCCGGCGCTCGGTCGGATCCCTGTTCCTGAAACGATGTCGATTCCTCTGGACAGTGTCCTGGACTTCGTGCCGTCCTGGACGGCCCGTCGGATACCGCTGAAATGTATTGGCCTGACGTTGCCCGAGGGCATTGAGTTTCTGCCGCCGCCAAAACCCAAACTTGCGCAGGGCGACGGAACGGAACTGCGAAAAATAGCACCTCCGAAAAAGCTGGTGGAAAACGAGGAAGGGGAAGAAAAGGGACCACCGAAGGTCACCCGCATCAAGCCACCTGCTGATGCGTTATCGCTTCAGGACCGACTGTTTTATCTTTTGCAGCCGCCTCTGGAATCCTGGCTTGCCGGTCAGGAACTGATCATGCCGTTTGAACCATTCTCGTATCAATACGAGGGGATTGCATGGCTGTTTTCCAGCAATTCCGCACTGCTGGCGGATGAGATGGGACTTGGCAAGACCATGCAGACGATCACCGCCATTCGGCTGCTGCTGCGAAGTGGTCAGGCTCGACGGATTGTTCTGATCTGTCCAAAGCCACTGATCCCCAACTGGCAGCGGGAATTCAGGACGTGGGCGGAAGAGTTGCCGGTGGTCACAGTGGAAGGCAACGGAGCCCGGCGGCGGATGCTGTGGACGATGCCGGGCATACCGATTCTGATTGCCAATTACGAATTGATGGCGCGTGATATTGCGGAGATACCGGAAGACGAACAGCCAAAGTTTGACCTGCTGGTACTGGATGAGGCGCAGCGAATCAAGAATCGGGAATCCAATACGGCCGTGACAGCGCGTTCGATTCGACGTCGACGCAGCTGGGCCCTCACTGGGACACCCATTGAAAACCGTCCGGAAGAGCTGGGCGCGCTGTTTGAATTTCTGGAAGTCATTCCAAAGGGGGGATCACCGGATATTCGTCAGCTTTCGAAACTCGCAAAAAAATACATTCTGCGAAGGACGAAAGACGTGGTGATGAAGGACATGCCGCCTCGTATCGATCGGGACGCAGAACTGGAACTGACGGACGCGCAGGAGTCCGCTTATCGGATTGCGGAGAAAGAAGGTATTATCCAGTTAAATGACCTCGGGGATTCGATCACTGTCCAGCACGTCTTTGAGCTGGTACTGAGGCTGAAGCAGATTGCCAATTTTGATCCACTGACGGGAGAAAGCGCCAAACTGGAACGGCTGATGGCCGACATGGAAGAAATCTCCGCCAGTGGAGGCAAAGCAATTCTTTTCAGCCAGTGGACAAAAGCAATTGACTGGCTGGCGCCGCATCTGAAAGCGTTTAACCCACTGGTCTACCACGGGGGAGTTCCCACGAAGCAGCGTGAGCCGATTCTGGCGAAATTCAAGCAGGATCCCAATGCTCATATACTGTTGATGAGTTACGGGACGGGTGCGGTGGGGCTGAATCTGCAGTTTGCCGGATATGTGTTTCTCTTCGACCGCTGGTGGAACCCGGCGATTGAGGATCAGGCCATCAACCGGGCGCATCGGATTGGCGTAAAGAATCCGGTTATTGTGACTCGGTTTATTTCCAAAAATACGATCGAAGAGCGGATTGACCGGGTGCTTCGTGAAAAGCGCGAGTTGTTTGAGGCCATTCTGGGGGAAGGCGACAACAACAATCAGTCGCTCAGCCTGAACGCATCGGAGATTTTTGGGCTGTTCGACCTGAAAGCGCGGCACAAGGACGGATCAAAATCGATTGGTCCCAAGCCAGTGGGTGGTGAAGCGGCCTAATCTTCCCGGGGATTATGATTCAACGGGGGTTGCGGACAGGAGACCGGGAAACCGCCGGGGCCGGGCAACCTGACGAAACCTGCCGTCCGGGCCTGACAGGTCATTTTGGGTACTGGCAAAGGTTCGGTTTTGACAGCGGGCCGCCTCCGTGAAATCCGCGTTGACGCTTTGACGCGGTGACCATGGACGGCCCCGAGCTGAAAACATCCTTGGGAGATATTTCACTACTCCGGCAAAACCACCTGTTTTTTGAATATCAATCACGGGTGGATGCATTACCATGGATAGGCGGCCCGAAAATGTCGTAAGATGAAGCCGCAAACCATAGTGAGACAGCTTAAACAGACCGGCGAGCGGGGACACAAAATCCTCGCAGCTGGCACACCCACCGCGAACCAACGGCAGTTCCCTGGCAATGCCCTGTGGACTGCGTTCCGAACCACTCGGAGTCCCCGCCATGCAATCGAAGTTTCGAACGACAGCCTCGCTGTGCCCTGGACCGGTCTCTCGCCGAAGTTTCCTTGAAGCTGGCTCGCTGGGCCTTGGTATGCTGGGTCTGAGCGACCTGCTTCGAATTCGTGCGGCGGCCGCAGAAGGACAGCCGCCCCGATCCAGTTCTGACACATCCATCATTTTCATCTGGCTTCCGGGGGGACCCCCGCATATGGAAATGTATGATATGAAGCCGGAAGCACCGGCAGAGTACCGTGGCGTTTTTCGGCCCGTCCCGACAAATGTCCGGGGACTGGACGTCTGCGAACTGCTGCCGA
Organism: uncultured Planctomycetaceae bacterium; assembly: GCA_903871805.1. Classification (GTDB taxonomy): domain Bacteria; phylum Planctomycetota; class Planctomycetia; order Planctomycetales; family Planctomycetaceae; genus SXXK01. The sequence goes on from CAIQIE010000311.1 coordinate 8,607, forward strand.
TGCACACACAGTGTGCCGATCGTTACAATATCATTCGATCAATTGCCCATGAGTTTGCGGACCATGGGGGCGGCCACAAGCGATTTCTGACTGGGCGCATGCCAGCCACACCGACTGGTTTTGTCAACGACGCTCCCGCCGTCGGGTCCATCGTTGCCAAATGTCGGCACAGCGTAGCCGCTGATCTTCCAAACTATGTTTCGGGTACGGAACCCGGTCGAGCGGCCGTGGACGTCTATAGCTTTGGGGCTGCCTATCTTGGTCCATCCTATACGCCCTTCAATATTCCTGGTGACCCGGGCGAACCGGGCTTTTCTGTGAAGAACCTGTCTGTCGACCAGAACTTCAGTGAGCGACTGGATGATCGGGTGGCACTGCTGAAAGGTTTCGATCGCATGCGTCGCTCGATCGACGAAAGTGGTCTGATGTCAGCGATGGATCAGTTTAACTATCAGGCCGTTTCGATGCTGACAAGTGACCGGGCCAGAGAGGCCTTCGATCTCTCCAGGGAGCCGGACGAGTTACGACAGCGCTATGGCCGGCACTGTTGGGGGCAAAGAGCGCTTCTGGCTCGAAGACTTGTGGAAGCGGGCTGCAGCTTTGTGACGATGGTGATGGAAAATCCTTATCAGTCCGGAGTCGAATGGCTGAAAGCCGGAACATACAACTGGGACTCACATGCAGTGAACTGCCACTTGTTTGAGGACGCCAGGGTTCGCTTTCCGATTTATGATCAGGCAGTGACCGCGCTGGTCGAAGATCTGTATCAGCGGGGGCTGGACAAAAAAGTCATGCTGGTTGTAACTGGGGAATTCGGCCGAACCCCTCGCATCAACTCGCAGACAGGGACTCAAACCGGGGTCGCTCAGCCTGGGCGGGATCACTGGCCGCAGGCGATGTCGATGCTTGTCGCTGGCGGGGGCATGCGAACCGGCCAGGTTATTGGATCAACCAACTCCAAAGGTGAAGAGCCTCGGGAGCGACCACTGACCCCAAACGATCTCTGGGCCACCGTGTATCGCCATCTGGGCATCGACTGGACTGAGTCTTTCCCCGACCATAGTGGACGCCCAATGCCGATTCTTCCATTTGGCGAGCCGATTGCTGAGTTGCTTCCCGTGGCTTGAGCATAGCCAGTGGCCGGCCGTTTGATTTCAAAAAATCACCGGTTGCCCCCAATTGTTGCAAACCAGAGTGATTTGTGATTGTGTCAGGGGCGCAGGGTTGCTGGAATGAGAAGGTTTCCGGGGCGAAAACCGGACTCGGACTGAAGGTCATTGTCAATGGCCGTTTGAAAGATGCGACGATCGGAGTGAACCATGAATCGACGACGCTTTCTTGTGGCCTCCAGTGCAGGCTTTGCCGGCTACAGCTTTGGCGGGCAGCGTCTGTCCGGGGCAGCAGCAGACGTATCCTCGGTACCGAAGGGAACAGCAAAGTCCACAATTCTGTTTTTTCTCAGCGGTGGAGCATCCCACATCGACATGTGGGACATGAAGCCGACAGCACCGCTGGAATATCGCGGACCTTTTCAGCCAATTGCCACGTCGGCGCCGGGCGTGCGATTATCAGAACATCTGCCGTTGCTGTCGCAGCAGGCGCATCACCTTGCAGTCGTCAACAGCATCGGTAGTTCTGTCAGCACCAACGACCACCATGCGGGTTACTATTATAATCTGACGGGACATGTGCCGGATCAGACGTTTCTTAGTCTGGGCAACAGTCGCACGCCGTACGCCACGGACTGGCCGTATATGGGAACTGTTGTTGCGGCGCGCCGGCCTGCCCATCCGGATCTGACCAACGCCATCACAATTCCTCACATGGAAGGCGCCCCGGCCTACACGCGACCGGGGCAATTTGCAGCCCGTCTCGGGACTCATCATGACCCTTTGTATGTCAATGGAAGTCGTGAACGGCCGCTGTTGTTTCAGGCCCCGGCCATTACTCTGGAGGGCGATGTCTCACCAACGCGCCTGACTCACAGAAGTTCCATGCTGACAGCACTGGATTCTGCGAAGAAGGGTCTGGAACGCACGCGTTCGGTTGAAGCCTGGACGGCACAGCAGCAACGCGCCCTGTCGCTGCTGATGTCACCGCGAACGACAACGGCGTTTGATCTTTCAGCCGAACCAGACAGTGTTCTGAACCGGTACGGCAGGTCGATTAACGGAACCAGTCTGGTTCTGGCGCGCCGACTGGTAGAAGCCGGAGTTCCCTTTATTACTGTCTTCTGGATGGGCGACGAAAAGGCCTCTGATCAAAGGAAGTGTGCCAGCGGTGGAGGCTGGGATACACACGGAAATAACTTTGCCTGTCTGAAGGACTGGCTGCTTCCGGAATTCGATCAGGGATTTTCGGCGCTTGTCGCGGACCTTGCCGAACGAGGCCTTCTGGACGAGACGTTGCTGCTGGTGACCAGCGAAATGGGTCGAAAGCCACGAATCGGGGACCCACGTTCCGGCGGACCAGCAGGAGCCGGCCGCGACCACTGGACGCACTGCCTGACGGACGTACTGGCTGGAGGAGGAATTCGCGGCGGACAGACATACGGCAGCAGTGATCGATATGCCGAATACCCGCAGGACAAACCACTGACACCTGCAGATATTACAAAGACCGTGTATCACGCGATGGGCGTAACGGACCTGACAGCCTACGACAACCAGAATCGCCCCTACAACCTGCTGGACACTGGCGAAGCCCTGACATCACTGTTCTGACATGACGGCAAGTGTCGCGGGGCAATTCCCGCCGACTGGCATTTGGCAGCCGTATGCAGCTGACGACGCAGCTGGGTGACGGCTGACTGACATGCGAGTCTTTTACGCGTTGCTGTTCTCCGGATCTGTCCGAATCGCAGACATAACGGTCGCCCTGAACAGTGCCCGCCCTGAACAGTACCAGTCACCCAAGTCCTGTTCACAGGAGTGCTGGACACTAAGTGTGCAGAGAGACGTGTTGCAATTCGCCAGTTCCCGGAACCGCACAAATCGGCAATTCTCGCTGGGAATTTTCTGAGTACAGCACAAGAGTGACTTCGTTGCCTTTGCCGCTGAAGATCAGTTCATCGGAAAATCCCCGCATCAGCAGGAGCCCACGACCGCTGGACAGCATCAACTCTGGGTCGTTGCAGCGTTCAAATGCGGCCGCCACATCAAATCCTCGTCCTTCATCGCGAATGGAAATCCAGAGACCGAACAGGCCGACCAGTTCTGTCACGTACACATTTCTTGACCGCCATGGTTCAAGTTGTTCGCGCTCTCTGGCGAGATCCAGAAACCGCGACGTGCCGTCTTCCTTAAGTTCCGAGCTGATTTCCAGATTTCCGTGGTAGAAGGCATTATTCAGTGCTTCTTCCAGAGCCATGCAGAAATGATTTTCACGGCTGGGGCTGACCACGTTGAAATCGCGAATGGACTTCAGCAGACGTTCTCTGAGCGGAGAAATCAGTGCGCGACGACAGGGCACCTCGAACTGAGTCAGCCGCAGATGAGCACAATCGACCGCGATATTTTCCTGCCAGGAAGTTTCGATCGTCATGAATTTACTCATCGAAATAGAGAATAACGAATCTGTTCAGGCACCTCTGCCAGACCACGAGCAAATTTCCATCGGGATTTCTTCGCCCTGGGTTCGCCACGCCCACGATTGTGTCGATTCCCATTCGCTGCTTGTTTTGGCAGACAGCGAGACGAACTGCAAACAAAAATCGTGAAAATTCTGAGTAGGTTTCTAACTGATTTCCGGGATTCATCGACCAGGGATAGCGTGACGAAATATCGAAGGGTGCTTTCACCAGGCTCAGCTCATCGAAGCGGAGTTGGCTTCATCTGATCCATTCTGGCGCTAATGCTTGCTGTCGCCAATGCCGCCAGGACGGCCTGGAAACCGTGGAGTTCTCAATGTCAGCCGTGTGGGAGTTCTGCGGGACGAAAAGCGGCTGAAGGCGTCATAATCTGGGGAAACATCCCTGAAACCAGATCCGGACGGCAATTCGCGCATTCACCCAAAAATTCGATCTGGAAGGAATTTAGGGACTGAGCGGCGAAAACCCGTTGGAACGGTTGAAGTCCCTGCGCCGTTTGCTGTACTACGCCCATCAGCGGGTTCCGCATTGCGCGGGGCACAGTTACAAATTGTGCCTGCCTTCCGTAAACTGCGGCGGAAGTCGATCGTTGGCGAAGCGTGGCAGCTTCAGGATTTTGTCTTGTAACGGATTCAGGCCGAAAGAATGCAACGGATTTTCATTTCAGGGATCGGCGTCGCCAGTTGTCTGGGAAATGATCGACGCACCTTCTGGAAGAACATTATTTCCAGTCAGTGCGGAATTGACACACTCAAGGTTCACGACACGACCGACATGGAGGTCAACATTGGTGGTGAAGTCCAGAACATGGACGAATCCCGCATCAATGTCAACGACACTGTGTCGACACGCAAGATGGATCGAGCCTCACAGTTTGCTGTTCTTGCTGCGCATGAAGCACTCGAAGACGCCGGGCTGCCAACAAAGGAAGTCGGCGATAACGCCGCAGTAATCCTTGGGGCGGGACTTGCGGGGCTGGAAACCTACGAAACTCAGCACGAGAAACTTCTGACTCGCGGACCGTCACGTGTCAGTCCCTTCACCATTCCAATGCTGATGCCCAACGCCCCGCCGGGTAATGTCAGTCTTGCATTTGGAATTCGTGGGACTGCATATACCTGCAGCAGTGCCTGCTCGTCCTCAGGGCACGCCATGATCGATGCGATGGAATACCTTCGAAGAGGAGAAGCGGATTTCGTTCTGACTGGTGGTACTGAGGCATCGCTCACACGGCTCGGCATCTCTTCGTTCGTCAACATGCGGGCGATGAACAAATCGATGAATCAGCGACCCAAAGAGTCCATGCGTCCGTTCGATGCGGACCGTGGTGGGTTCATCATGTCAGAAGGCGCATCCATTCTGATCTTCGAAACAGAAGACAACCTTCGAAAACGTGGTGGACGGGCGTGGGCAGAGGTTCTGTCAGGGCAGTCCACCAGTGATTCGTTCCATCTGACTCAGCCTGATCCTCAGGGACGGCAGGCAGTGCGTGCCATCCAGTTGGCAATGAAGAAAGCCGGTCTGGATCCGGCAAAGGTCGCGGACTACACCTACGTCAATGCCCACGGAACCAGCACTCAGTACAACGATGCCATGGAAACGGTGGCGTTGAAGACCGTCTTTGGCGCTGACGCAGACAAACTGCACATCAGTTCCATCAAAAGCATGCTGGGGCACATGATCGGTGCTGCCTGTGCTATTGAAATGTCCACATGTGCGATGTCACTTACTTCCGGTATTTTGGCGCCCACCATCAACTACACAACCCCTGATCCGGCGTGTGACCTCAACTACATTCCCAACAAGTCTGTCAATAAATCCTGTCGATTTGCCATCAACAACAGCTTTGGATTTGGTGGTCATAACGTGTCGCTGGTGATTGGACGCGTGGAGGATCCCTCGCTGCAGCGCAACGACCTGTAATCCTCGTTGCCAAAGCAACAAACTGGCAGGTTGCTGCAAGCGGCATTTCCAGAGGATCGGGATATTAAGATCCTGACATCCTTTAAGCGTTTTTTCTCACCCTGGTAGAAAACCCGTGTCGTTGTCGACACCGCGGTCCGGGGAAGAATCCGATTGACTTTCACCGGGGGGGCCCTACAACAGGGGGGCGAAGAAAATCGACGATAAACACCTGCTTGCCAGTCCAAGACAACCCCTCCGGTTTGTTGAAATGACAGGTGTTTGGCGGTTTTGGGTTCAACGGCGGAGCGACCAGTCATGACACACACAGTAGCAGTTTCCGGCGCCTCCGGGCTTATCGGCACCCGTTTGACACAGATCCTCACGGATAGTGGCAAGACCGTCGTTCCCATCAGCCGTCGCTCTGCTGAAGGAAATACGATCCTGTGGGATCCTGCACAGGGTTTTCTCAATCCGCAACGACTGGAAACGGTCGACACTATTGTGCATCTCGCAGGCGAAAACATTGCCGCCGGACGCTGGAACGAGGCGGTCAAGCAGAAAATTCGTGACAGTCGTGTCCAGGGCACTTTAAATCTCGTGAATTCACTGAAGGGTCTGAAGGTTCGCCCGCAGACTCTTGTGTGTGCGTCTGCTGTGGGATTCTACGGAGACCGCGGTACGGAAGTTCTGGACGAAGCGTCTGCTCAGGGAACCGGATTCCTGCCGGAAGTCTGTGCAGAATGGGAGCAGGCTGCACTAACCGCACAGGAACTTGGCATGCGTGTCGTGAACGTGCGGATCGGCGTCGTGCTCAGTGCGCACGGGGGCGCACTTAAGAAAATGCTGCTGCCCTTCAAATTGGGTCTGGGCGGTATCGTTGGAAATGGTCGACAGTACTGGAGCTGGATTGGATTGAACGACGTCGCAAGGGCCATCGCATTCTGTGTGGAGACTCCATCCGTCAGCGGGCCAGTGAATGCTGTCAGCCCCCACACAGCCACCAATTTCGACTTCACACGAACTCTCGGCTCAGTCCTCCATCGTCCCACCCTGTTTCCTCTGCCTGGGTTTGTCGCGAAAATTGTGCTGGGTGAAATGGCCGAGGCGTTGCTTCTGTCCAGTTGCCGCGTGACTCCCGGTGTCCTTAGAAACGCAGGGTTTGTCTTTGAGCAACCGGAGCTTCGCGCTTGCCTGCAATACGAACTGAAATAGAGTCTCCATTTCGGCGGCCCCCGGCGTGGGCGGTCTGGTCGTTAAGACTTGCCAGTCTGCAATGCCTGTTTTGGGGGCCCTTTATCATCCTGACCCCCGAAATTTCGGGCCGCGTTTACGGTTTTGGTAAACCGTTGACAGACGTGTTTCTGTGGCAGGGATCCGGATTGATCATCTTCCTTTTCGGAATCGGCTATTTGATCGCCTCCAACGATCCATTTCGTCACTGGTTAATGGTCCTGATTGGATTGCTCGCAAAGGTGCTGGGGCCCGTTGGCATGCTCTGGTCAGTACTGACTGGCCAGGTGTCGTCGGACGTGCTGCGGTTGATTCCTCTTCACGACCTGCTCTGGTGGATTCCTTTTACCATGATTGTGCTGCTCCGCAATTCTCATGCGGGTGCTGCTCTTCGAACAGAATCAGACCGATGACAGACAGCACCGTTTTACAGGCATCCCCGGCGGAAATCATTCTGGCCGAGACCGCGGGGCTTCGAGCGGAACTGTTAAAGCATCCGCTGTACAGCCGCATTACGGACCTCAATTCTCTTCAGGTCTTCATGCAGGACCATGTGTTTGCGGTCCTCGACTTCATGTGGTTGCTGAAAAGGCTGCAGCAGGAATTCTGCTGCAATTCCATTCCATGGCTGCCTCCTTCCAACCCGGAACTCTCGCGATTCATCAATGAGATCGTGCTGGGCGAAGAAAGTGACCAGAATGGAACGGACGGATACACCAGCCACTTTCACCTGTACCGCGAAGCCATGAGAGAAACCGGGGCGTCGACGGAACGCATTGATCTGCTGACAACAGCTCTGCGAAAAGGCGCAACGGTTGGCCAATCGCTGATCGATTCCGGGGCGCCACCGCATGTGGTTCGTTTTGTTACGAATACGTGGGAAGTCGCATCGAAAGGTTCCGCCGGAGATGTGGCTACAGTGTTCTGCTTCAGCAGAGAAGACATCATTCCAGAGATGTTTCAAAGGCTGTTGCAGGCCTTTGAATCGTCCGAGATGCAGATTCCGGCGTTGAGCTACTACATTCGGCGCCACATCGAGCTGGACGGAGACCATCACGGGCCGCTGACACGCCGCATGGTCAGTGCCGTCTGCCAGACGCCTGACCAGATTCAGTCCGCGATTGCAGCCGCCAGTACGGCCATCCAGCGCAGAATTGAACTTTGGGATGGAGTACTGACGACGTTGCAGAACAGCGGAACCCACTGAAGGCAGTGACCAGCGGAGCGACCAAAGTCAGCAGCCCAAACTGGCCTACCCGGCGACGGACACATCAATGATGGCCTTCAGAACTCCCGTCTCTGGCTTTGTGAACGATTCAAATTCATCAAGCACCCGCTGAAACGGCGTGCGATGAGTAATCCAGGGGGTCGTATTGATCGTGCCGTCTTCGATCAGCCTGATGATCCGCGAAAAGTCCGCTGGCAGGGCGTTTCTGGATGCCTTCAACGTGATTTCCGGTCGATGCAGAGTGGGGTGCGTAAAGGAAATCTCTTCCGTCGTGATCCCCACGTAAACCAGCGTGCCGGTGTGAGCACAGTATTTGAATGCCGTTGACATGGAATGACGATTGCCTGTTGCATCCGTGACCACCGCAAACATATCTCCGCCGGTAATGGCTTTCAGAACATCCATTTCGCTTCCATCACCACGCACCAGAACAGTGTTCTGAATCCCATAGGTCTCGCGGACGAAATCCAGACGCGACTGCACCATGTCCATGACCGTAATTTCTGCACCGGTCAGGCGAGTAAATTCCAGAGTCGCCAGACCGATGGGGCCGGCACCGATAATCAGAGCGTGGTCTTCGCGCCCAGGATTGCCCCGATCATTGGCATGGCAGCCGATAGCCAGTGTTTCGACCAGAGCCAGTTGTTCGAAATTCAGCCTGGCGGACGGATGAAGCTTGTCCGCGCGAATCAGAAAACGCTCGCAAAGGCCGCCGTCAATCATCACACCGATGACATTCAGTGTTGTGCAGCAGTTTCCACGACCCCGACGACACGCATAGCAACTTCCGCAGTTCATGTAGGGCTCAACGCTGCAGCGGTCACCCGGACACACATTGGTCACCCCGGTCCCGACGGCAAGGACCTCAACACCCAGTTCATGCCCCGGAATTCGTGGGTAACGAAAAAACGGGAATTTTCCGAGGTAACCGCTGAGATCCGTGCCGCAGACACCCATCCGGTGCGTTTTGACAAGTACCTGCCCAGGGCCTGGCGCCGAAGGTTCTTCAATGTCCACGTAAGCAAACTGTTTGGGCTGTTCGAGTCGAATCGCTTTCATGGGAGATCATTCAGTGAAAATCAATGAAAAACAGTGACTGCCGCATCAATATCTGGTCAGTACGCCACAGTGAGACCACAGCGGCTTAGGCGGACGATAATAGATCCTGCCATGACATGCCGGGAAATCTAAATGCTGGCGTCATCAGGTGAAAGATCGGACGAGCGTCTTTCCCGAAACTCTGGAATAACAGGCCCCGCACCCGCTTCTGCGGAGTCCAAATCCCCCGACAATGTCCGCAGGCTCGCCTGTCACGATCCACCGCCGACCAGACCTTTCATCACATTCCACGCTCTGCCGAACAACGATGGATTTAGTAGTTGCTCAGTCCAGGTTTTCCGGGATGATTCCATGTTATTCCATGCCAGATCCGCATAGGGTTCAAAAGAGTCTCTCACGGATTGCAGGATGCCCCGTTGATGCACATCGACGAGGGCCTGCGCATAGTGGCCGAAGATGTTCCGGTTGATGATTTTCCCGGCAACAAACAGTCCAGCCAGAGTCCCCTGGGTCGCTCCGCGAATTCGTTCAACCGTCTGCATCGCCAGTGCGCCGGAAACCCCCAGCAAACTTATGTTTTCGCTGACCGCCAGTTCCTTCATGTCCTGCCACAGACGTCGAATTTCACTCTCCGGAATCAACTGTGCCGGATCAATCTCCTGCAGTGCAGCACGGGTCTGTGTCAGGCTTTGCTTGAGTTCCAGAAGTGAAAGCGGTGGCAGATCAAACGTGCTGGCGGCTCGGCTGCTGGCTTTTCGGACCGCCTCAAATACGTCATCCACTTTGTGAATCGTGGAACTGTTATCAATCAGCCCCTGTCGCTGCAGTTCGACGGCCAGTTCATTCAGATACACTTTTGTTCCGTAGGCGGTGTCACTGACAATCGCCAATATCCACAGGGGCGATACGTGAAGAGTTGTCAGTCCTGTGATGTCAATGAAATTGCTGATCGCTTTTTTGGCAACAAATCGCCCGGCATCGGTTTCCGTTCCGGATGTCCCGGCAGATTCCTGTGTCGTACCGGAAACCTGTCGCCGCGAGTCCATCAGGCCGGCCGGCACTGCCGGGGCAGACTCGCCAGACTTCGCACCAGTTTCAGAAATGGTGGCCACATTGGAAAGCAGGAAGTTCAATGAGTTTCGAATGGCCACTTCGTAGCTCTTCGAACTCTGGAATGCCTGCGGCACAATAAACTCAGCAATCTCTTTTGCCGTGCCGGCCGTCAACCCAACAGCACTGCGCACAAAACGCTCTGGAAGCGAAACGCCGTAAAGCAGCCCGTCAAGAAACATCCGGACCGTCGAACCCTCAACGGCATCCTGCTGCCGGGAATCAGATGTCTCAACACGTCCGCCCGAAAAGCGTTTAGTGTGTTTATCCATTGAGTTGCTGCAATCATTCGACATGGAGCGCATCCTTCACTTTGGTTCCTGGCTGGACAAAACAGGTTCCTGAAAACTCACCCCGGAAATTCCTGGCACATGAAACAGCGGAAAGTATGCAGAAAACCGGTGAACTATGCACTCTCTTCTTCAAGAGTCTTTCCGGACAGGCAGCAACACCAAAAACGACAGCTACAAAAAAAGGGAGGCATAAGGAATATGGGGGCAATGGGGGTTGTTTACTGCCTGTTGTCATTGGTTTACGTCTTATCCCGAACGGGAATTGTACCCTCAATCGGGGGGAAAACGTGATTTGCGAGGCGTTCCGCAGTCGCCGTGGTGCTTTAGAGCAGATAAGATGACTTCTCGGAATTGGAGATTTCGGAAGAATGGCTGGTATCAAACGAATACGTTGGATGGCCATGATTTTAGTTATTTGAGTGGCTGTCGGGAAATGAGCGACGCGCCAGGTTCGTACGACGATACTGCATTGACAGGTTGGACGGATTGAGGCGGTGACGTTCGTGTGTTGAGAAGGAGAGCTGGAGTGCACGGCACGTGGAATTTTGTATCTGAACGAAGTCGCCGGATAGCTGGAGCCGTTTTCCTGACTCTGAGCCTGCTGGCCGTCGCGGTGGGCCCTGCAGCATCACTGAAAGCGAAGCAGGACGAACCGGAAACTCCCGAGGCTGCTGGACAATCGCTTCCTCGACCAAGGGATATGAATGCAGAGACCCTGGATCAGGTCAGTACTGACTTGCAGGCCCGCATTGCTGTGATCTGGGACGCTTCACAGTCGGCAGAAAATCGAAAGCAGGCCATCGCGGATGCTCAGCCCCTGATCGCCGCCCTCACCGGGGATTCCGCTAAAGATTCTCTAAGAGGACGACTTCAGCGTCGGATTGGGCTGATCGAAGCGGCGATGAAGGCCGCCGCCGTTGACAACCTGCAGCCATCTCAAGTCGACTATCAGGGCCAACTGCACAGCGCTGTGACTGCCTTGACTGAATCCTTGAATTCTGTCCCGAATGGAAATCTCTGGATAGCCTTTCTGAAACTGGACACACTGTCCACTCCGGATGCATCGCCAGACGCCATCAAAGCGATGATCGAGCGAACAACGCCGACGGATGTGATGAGCAGCGAACAACGAGCCTTCGTGCTGCGACCGGACATCCAGGAACTGAAGTCGCATGCTGAGTCGGCGGCAGCCGCCATACTGGTATTCGAAAATGATGCCGCCGCCAGGGTGGAACTGGACAAGCAGATTGACCATTTGCTGCGGGGAATTCTGCAGAACGAAGTAACCCCTGTAGTTTCCAGTGCGGACAAGGTGCGCGTTGCATGGCGTGTGATTCGGGCTCGCTTTCCAGCAGCGGCCGACACGCTTCGCCCCGTACTGAACGAACACTACTTCAACAATAACCTGCACCTCAGCATTTCTGAAACGCTGATGGCACGATTGATCTCCGACTACAAGACGGAAACAGGGCGTGTTTCGGACTGCATTCTTGGCGCCTGGGTCACGGGAACTCAGACAACCAATGTGCACGTCTCCGTCGATGTGCAGCCTTCCACAACGACTGCGAAGTTCGACCTGAAACTCGACGGAAACACCAGGTCTGACACAGTGGCTCAGAAAGATCCGGCAACGATCTGGACCACCGGCAACCACTATTTCTGGATTGATAAAGCCATTGAATTTAACGGTTCCAGAATCATCACTTCTCCCAGCCGTTTTTCTGTTGACACAAACAGCCGGACCCTGGGCTTCCGTACGAAATTTGACGGCATCCCACTCTTCGGCGGTATTGTCCGAAGCATGGCGCGGCAAAAGATCGCAGAGAGCAAGCCGGAATCGGAAGCAGAAACAGCCCGGCGGCTTCGAAAAGATGCTGTACCGAAATTTGATACAGAGGCCTCAAATCGATTCGGAACACTCGATGAAGACCTGCAGAAGACTCATGCGGCATTGGAGGCTAAGGGCGTTGCTCCGGACAGCGTCAGCGCACGTTCCAGCAACACGCACGTCGCCGTCAGTTCACGAACGATTGGATCAGCATTTCTCGGTGGCTCCGTGCAGCCGGTAGCGCCACTGGCCACCGAAGGCGGCACCATACAGGTTCACGAAAGTACGCTGAACGGCCTGCTGGACGCCCTCGCGTTCCACGGCCGCGTCATTCCAGATGACCAGCTCACGCCGGAAATCGAGAAGGCTCTGTCAGCTCTTCTTCAGCGTGACATCAAGCTGAAGAATGGTGAACAGCCAGCGAAAACAGACGAAGACCCGGAACACAAGGCCACGTCTTTCGTCTTCAGCAAAGCAGATCCGCTGCGTGTCCGATTTGATAATGGAGAACTGACCCTTCTGCTGCAGACAGGCATTCGGCAGGAAGGTCGCGCTGACGTTGCGGTTCACACCATCATCGTACCGATCGCGGTTTCCGTCGCGGAATCGAAGATCGTGCTGACTCCAAAGCCCATCCGAGTTGTCTCGGCACCCATCACTGTGGCTAACCAGCTGCGAAAAGTGATTGGCAGACGAATTCAGGCAAAGGAACTGGAAGCCACCACAAACCTTCAGGCGGATTCAGAGAAACCCCTGACACTGACAATCACCGGCATTCAGCTCAATGACGGCTGGATGACAACGGAATTTAAGTAACAGCGATTTGGTGAACTCCTTCGCCCCCCAAACCCCGTCACGCCAGATCCATGATCAGTTCCCCTGCGGATTGCAGTTCGCTGGCGATTCTCGTCGCCAGCGAATCAGAGCCTGCAGGATTTGGGGCGGATTCGCCGGGCATGACTGGCCAGGTGTAGGTTTCTACTTCCAGGTGCGGAGCGTAACTCAGCAGGGCCACCTGCTTTAGTGCTGCCGTAAGATCGGGGCGGGTTGTTTTCAGTGGCCCCAGAGTTTCTGCAAAAATCGGCACATGAAAGTGAACTCGCCAACGTTCGGCCATCAGGAATTCGTCCATCGGCATGCGGTTCAGGTCTTCCAGTCGCAGATCCAGTCGGGATTCAATTCGACCATCGGCAAACTGGGCGAAGGTCTGATGCAGATATCGTGGTTCAGCAAACTGACACAGCGCCTCACGCCCCGCCGTATTGTTCGAGGGATCGTTCAGTTCCACGGCGTTTGTGATGTGAACTTTGTTGATGCGGATTCCTTCCCGATCAAACGCCGCCACTGAGGCTGCGACATCTTCAAATTCCACAGCCTGATGGCAGACGTCAAAGCATAGCCCAATGTATTCCCGGACGTCACGTTCGCATCCCAGGGCTTCCGCCTGCTCATACAGTCCCCGCATGACCGGCAGGCTCCACTGCTGTGTTCCTGAAAGTTCGCACAGGGGTTCTGGTTCAATGGCCAGCCGGATACATCGTCCGGTTTGCTGATGCAGAGTTTTCAGGGACCGCGCCACACGAATCAGGTTGGTAAAGCACAGGGCACGAAAGTTTGGTGTCTGCGGATTCATGCGTCCGCCCAGTGGCACCGTGGACAGGCTCCCCTCGCCACCTTCCGGCAGAAGCTTTGCAAGGATCGCAGCACACTGCTCTGTGTAATGAACCCGGGAAAGACTGACCCAGTCAGGCAGATACACCTGCTCTTTGACACGATCGCTGTGAAAGTCTCCGTAGGGAAACGTGTTCAGCGTGTAGCAGGCGAGGTCGTGCTGCCAGAGTGTCTGGGCGAGTGATTCCATGGAAGATTCACTGGCCTGCAGTTCAGCGACGACACTGGCCGCCAGCCACAGGCCCGCGGCAACGGGGAAATCCAGAGCAGACCGTGCCTCTGCGGTATACCGTGACAGTCCGGCATTGATTTCCGCGACGGTTCGTCCGGGATGCACGTTGGTGCAGTAACTAAGAGGCAAGCGGGAGAATGTCATGAAAAATCCTGATCAGATGAATAAACACCAGCCGGCCGGGAAAGTCGAAAACCAAAGGTTCTGTCTGATACTTCGACAGCCCATCCCTGAACTTCCTGGGTCACACAGCCTTCCAATCGATCTCAGACCGCCGCGAATAGTAAGGATGGCCTGCGTCGAAATACCAGCGTTCAGCAGTACTCCAAAGTTCCCAACCGTACAGCGGACGGTTGACTGAAGCGATTTTGCGGAATGACCGCCTGCGGAAGTCCACTGGCGCAGCGGGAAACAGAAGACGTTCACCCTTTCAGAATCTCATGAACGACCCGGCATTCCCTTTGATCGGTCATCGTCTGCAGTCTGGTGTTATGCAGAAACGCCAGCTTGCTGTGATCAAACCCAAACAGGTGAAACAGCGTGGCCTGATAATCATTGGGAGTAACACGATTCACTGTCGCAGTGTGTCCGAGAGGATCGGTTTCTCCGAATGTCATTCCGCCGCGAACACCACCTCCCGCCAGCCAGGTGCTGAAGCCCTGACCATTATGATCGCGACCAGACGCTGCGGGGTCACCATGATTTTCGGTGACGGGAAGTCGGCCTATTTCTCCGCCCCAGTGAACCAGCGTTGTGTCCAGCAGTCCGCGCTGTTTCAGGTCCTTCACCAGCGCTGCCGCGGGCTGATCCGTGCGGCGACAGATCGCCGGCAGAGCTGAGCGGATACCGGCATGATTGTCCCATGGTTGTCCGCCGAGGAACAACTGCACAAATCGAACACCACGTTCAACCAGACGTCGCGCGATCAGGCAGCGTGTGCCATATTCCCGCGTTTCGTCATTGTCGAGACCGTAAAGTTTCTGCGTAGCCTGGGTTTCAGACGCGAGATCAAGTGCTTCCACAGCGGCAACCTGCATCCTGGCAGCCAGTTCGTAGCTGGCGATTCGTGCTTCAAGATCCGCTTCCCCCGGAAACTTTTCCTGATGCAGACGATTCAGGCTGGCCAGCAGTCGCAGGTTTTGCTGCTGTGGTTCGCCGGCAAGATGTGCGGGCGGAGCAAGGTTCAGGATGCGGGGCTCCTGTGGTCGAAGGACCGTTCCCTGAAACAATGCCGGCATCCAGCCACTGGACCAGTTGAAAACGCCGTCGACCGGATGACCACCTGGATCCGTCAGCACCATGTAGGCCGGCAGGTTCTGGTTTTCGGCCCCAAGGGCGTAGGTCAGCCATGATCCCAGCGACGGACGCCCCGTCACAGCGGGGATTCCTGCGTTCATGTATCGAATGGAGACTTCGTGACCATTGAAGCCGGTATGCATGGAACGAATGACGCACAAATCATCGACCACTTCGGCAGTATGCGGAAGAAGTTCAGATACCTGAGTTCCGCACTGGCCATGCGCCTGAAATTTCCAGGGACTTCCCATTAGCTTTCGGCTGGCACGATTCACAAAGCTGTAGGTGATCTCGCCCTGGTAATCCGTTCCACTGAACCTGGACAATTCGGGTTTCGGGTCCAGCAGATCAATATGAGATGGACCGCCATGCATGAAAAGCGAAATCATGGCCGTCGCACGCGCGGGCTGCTGTGCAGGTGGCCTGGGCTTCATATCAAAGTGCGTGGGCTGAACGGACACCGTGGGCGGAGCGGCCTGGCCGGACGACTGGGAAAGCAGTGATGCCAGAGCAAGTCCGCCAAATCCCATGGCCTGCCCGCAAAGCAGGGATCGTCTGGATATTGATTGCATGATATTTCCTCTGCCGTCCTGTTTCTTTCAATCGTTTCAGGCGAGTGCCAGCAAACGTGAGCGCATAGTCATGGTGTCTGCTGTTTGCCCGACAATTTCGTGTGAAGGCCAAGGACTTCACGCACAATGTGGTCTTCGACTTCGGGGGACCATTTGGTTGGCAGGCCATAATAAATCATGGCAGATTCTCCTTCATACCCGCCTTCCATCAGAACCCGTCGCGACGGGATGTAGGCCATCACGTCATTGCTGTAACCAGCCACCCACGTCGATTCGCCATGAAGTTCCTGCTTCAGACGAACGCTGAAATCCACAACCACTTCGCCGCCCAGAAACGTCAGCGTTGCAGCGTCGCCAATCGCCCATCCCTGAATCGGATAGGGATATGTCTGCGCCAGCGATCCATTTTCGGCGATCAGGCCGAGAAGCCGTTTTGCACGCCTTACGATGTAGACATTTTCCGACTTCAAGTCCTGCTCAATCTGCTCCGTCGTCGGCAGAGTCTCCAGGGCGAGGTCGATCTCTTTATATTCTGTCTTAAGCGAGCCACTTACAGGTCGCATGACTCCGCTGAGTTCCCGATTGACGGCACCAGCGGCCTGGCGACCATACTCCACCGCCAGCTCCACAGTTCGCCTCGGCAACGGATTCTGATCCGCTCCACAGCCGGCCCAGAACAGGGCGACAGCACCAGGATGCTCCCGCTCCAGTTCATACTGAGCAAATCCGGGCCAGTCACCACTCCATTCCATTCCGCTCAGTACTGTTGCATGACACGCGTAGCCAAACAACACCGCCCGCAGTGCTCCTGCAGGTGTTCGCACCGACAACACGGGAACCGAATGATCGACCGGGCCGACCAGCTGCCCTGTTTCTCTGAGCATCGGCACGTCCGCCTCGCGATTCGTCCGACGATTGACAGCAAACGTGGCCTGCCCTTCCCCGGCGTGAAGAACTGCCGGGGCCAGCGAAGCAATCGCCTGCCCCGCTACTTCCAGCGTCCGTTCAATCAAGTACGCTCGATAATTCTGCACCAGTGTCTGCTGTGCGGGATCAAGCGAATACATCGTCAGGAGATTGGTTCCCACCACGGGCCCCGAATGTGTATGCGAGGTGGCAATGGCAATCTGTGATCGCTGCAGGCCATGCTGCTGCTGCAGCTTCTCGCAGATTTCCCCGGATGTCGCCCGATCCATTCCCACCAGATCAAATGTCAGAATCAGCGATCGATGCCCCGCCGCATCCTGAAGCACCAGGGCCCTGGCACACAGGTCATGAATTTTCCCCTGTGCGGGCTTGTCTCGAGATGCATACCCTGACATCCACATGGGCTGCGGCGGAGTAATTTCGACCCGCGCCATTCCTGCCTGCCAGCTCTCCCCGGCATGCGCACTCAGCTGTACGGCCACCCACAAAATCAGGCCAGCGACAAAGCCAGGAGAATACATAGCAGGTCTCCTTACAAGGAGTGCGGGGAAGGAAAAACAGCGGGGACCAGGGAATACTGATTCTCTGATCCGCGGATCTTTTCCTATTTGACTGGCCGTGGCAAGCTACTCCCCTTCAGGAAGTGCAAATCACGCAGCAAACTTGACCGGAAATCCAGCTCTACCCCGTCATTCCCGAACTTACGGGAATCCCGCAACACGCACCTTCGGTTCCCTGCAATCCACGAACCGCAACCCAACCATTTGGCAGTTGCCCGCTGCCTTTTGCAAGCTGCGGTCCATTAAGTCGTGCACCATCAGCCCGCAGGACTTCCCGAGGTGGTGTCCAGTTCTTCTGCACGCCGTCTGTGAACATCGGCCATCTTTTCGTCTTTCATCGCACGATAGGTTTCTTCCAGAAGCCTATGAATTTCCGGACTCTGATTTCGAACCTGAATGGCCTGAGTTAAATCTTTCAGGGCGTCATTCCAGCGTCCCATGCGCACATACACCTCTCCCCGCGTCGCCATCGCATCCGCATTTTCCGGGATGAGCTCCAGAGTCTGCTCTGCAATCTGCAGCGCCCGTTCGCGCTCATTGGGACGTCCCCTGACAAGAGCTGTGGCCAGATTGTTCAGAACCATCGGGTTTCGGCCACGGGACAGTACGTTTGCCTGTTCCAGCCACACGATTGCCTTTTCATAGTTCTCAAGAAACAGGGCGTGCATTCCCAGCATGTTCAAGGCCACAATCCCGGGCTGGCCATCCATGCGCAGCCGCTTGATCGCTTCTTCAGCCTGCGCCGCTGCGGGGTGCGACGAAAGACTCAACCGCGACATTCGTTCGATCGCTGAAATCGCAGTTCCCTGACTGATCGCGGCATCATTCAGCAACGGCAGAATTTCTTCAGGAGTGGTGCTCCCGAAATCAATCTGGTCGCTCTTCTTCACCAGTGCCAGCTGTGATCCTGAGTAGCCGGTCAGCCGGTCGAAAAGCATGAGCGACGCACGACCATTCAGCTCAAAAATCACGACATCGTCACGCGTCGGCTCTGACGACGGTTTCTCGATAAAATCCCGCAGCAGGCTCCGCACATCTTCCGGACGTTTCAGCAGCAGAAACGCTTCGGAACGTTCAATCAATGCGGCCTTGTCTGCAGGTGCGTCCTTCAGCGTCTTTTCGGTCTCTTCCAGCAGAGTCATCAGCAGGCCTTCGCCTTCGGACGCTTCTCCAGCCTCCAGCAGCAACCGTCCCAGAGAGATTCGCATTTTCGGCTTCATTTGAGCCACAGGGCGCAGTGTTTCCACGGCGGCCGCATTTTCCCCGGCAAGGAACTGTAACTGACACAGAAAAAGTCGGGCTTCCGAATCTTCCGGAGTTGTCCGGACCTTATCACTCCAGAAATCTGTCACACCTTTGTAGCGAGCCGGATCAATCTGGGCTCCCAGCGTTCGCAGCAGTGTCAGTATCTGAATCCCGCGTCCATTGGAAGGCGACATATTGACAGCAGCGACCGTGGGGGCCACCACGCCGTCCCGATTTAATACCGACTCGTTCAGGCGACGCTCCACCAGCATCAGTTCAAGGTCCGCCAGCGCGTCTTTCAGCTCCTGGTTGTCGCCGGTCTGCTCCAGTCCGGACTGCAGAACTCCGCGCGCCTGATCAAAATCCGCAGAGAGCACCAGGGCCTTTGCGAGGGCAATTCGCATTTTTGCACTGGAACGGTCTTTCTCCAGGAGCTGACTGAGTTCCGCGACAGCCCGCATGGCGGCCGCTTCTGCGTCTTCACCGGGACGATTCATCTGCCGCTTCAGCTGTGCAATTTCAAGATTCAGTTCCGGCAGTGTTTTCGCAGCCTCCGTCAGATGCAATTCGGCCAGGGACCAATCCTGCTTTCCAAGGTACAGCGATGCAAGAATTCGATGGGCTTCAAGGTTTCGCGGAGAAGCCTCCAGCACCAGTTTCAACTGCTTTTCAACCTCATCCTCGCTCATTTTGCGAATTGGCTCCGGAGACAGGGCCTGGCGCACCAGCCAAAGTCTGGCCTGATAGGACCCCATTGTCTTTTCAGGAGCGAGCCTTGCGATCTCACTGTATCCCTCTTCTCGTCGACCATTGGAGACGTAAAAATCCCCGAGGCGAAGTCTGTATTCCGGTTCACTGGATCGCAGGTTGCAAAGTGCCTTCAGGCAGGTTTCCTGAATTCCCAAATCGCCGGTCTGCAGCGCTCCGTTAAAGGCCGCTTCATACCGCGACAGGATCGGCTCCACACTGGAATGCCGCACCCAGACAAACCCGCCGATGCCCAGACAAATCACCACCAGAAACGGCAGCCCCGCAGCCAGCAGGATTAATCGCCTTGAAAACAGCCAGCCCTCATTCAAGCTGTAGGCAAACTGCGCCAGGCTGGAGAGCTTCATGTACTCGGTGTAACTCGGATATCTCCGGGAATCAGCAGCATCCTCGGATCGCCGGGAACCAGATGAACCAGCACGAGTTTGTTTTTCCGTCACGGGATCTTTCCCTTAATTCGCAGGAACCAATTCGAATCCAACCGAAGCGCCACACATCGCCAGTTGTAAAACGACGTTAGAGCATGCCTCTGATCACCACATCAGCAACCTGAGCCGCAACGGCTGCCAGGAACACGCCACCACTGAACAGTGCGACTGGCATGGACATCGCCGGAGCCACTGCTGGTTCCATCGGCCCCTGTTCAGGCGTTGCCAACCAGCGATTCCAGAGATAAATAAAGGGGTTTTTGTAGGTCACAGCCAAGCCCGGCCGCGGAACGTCCGGAATCTTTGACGTCAGCAGGTCAAAAAAGGCATCAGCACTCATCAGCAGTCCAGCCGCGATTGACAGACTGACATAGCCAATGGCGTCATGCAGGAAGCCCGTCGAGAGGTCAAATTTATAGCGATCCCAGACGTAGATCACCGCCAGAACTCGGGCAGCATTCATCAACCCCGCCGCACCCATACCACACGCCAGCAGAATCAACGAATGCAACGCCGAACGTCGCTTAATGCAGATCACCAGCCCCGCAATGAACAGGATCGTAAACAACGATTTGACACCACTGCAGGCTTCGGCAACCAGAAACGTCTTCCCAGGAACACTTAACACGTTGCCTTCGCTGAAGTGCAGAAGTCCGATCCGGTGACAGATGGCACTGGCAAAGGCAGTGGTCCGCCCCTGAAGCCAGTTAATCAACGTAGTGTCCATTTCACCCGGCAGTCGCACCGTCAGCATCATCAGAATGGAAAGATACACAAGCGACTGTGGATACCCCTGCTCGCGCGATGCCAGCGTCCATGCCATCAACAGCAGCACCAGCCCGACCACGGCCACCCACGGTGAAGCAATGACTATGGCGCCAACCAGACACGCCAGATCCGCTGCGACCAGTAGTTTTGAAACGATGCCCCAACGTTCCAGTTCAGGAGCGCGACGGGTATGGAACAACCAGACAAACATCCCGATCGCAAACGGGAAGAACTGGTAGTGCTCCAGACTCCACGTTCTGTAATAGTGAATCACCGCGAAGGGCAAGTGGGCCAGCACCAGCAGCAACAGCGGAATCAGATTGCCCAGCTTGGCGGTCGACTTTTGAATGACAGGTTTTTCAACAGCAATCTCAGGCGCAGACATCGGAGCCTTCCAGAGAAAAAAACCAGCACGCGGCTGGAAGTAACGACAGCATCAATGAGTTCGAGGAACCGTGGGCGATTCCGCGGTGCATTCTGCGACACCGTCCTGCCGCACCATGGCAGCAACAATTCCGCCGGATTGCGGGACCTTGTCACCATCGGACAAGCCCCCACTGCGGATCCACCTCGGCGGATTTCCGGCCGTCGAGGACGCTGCCCGGAAGTATATCCTGCGCAGGAGATAAAACGGCAGAATTAGGCAAAAAATACGGGCAAACGTTCTTGTTCCGTCGAATCTGATTCGAATTTTGCCGCCCACAGCGTTGCATTCCGCCAGTGGTTACAGTCCTAACCGAAAAATTCGGAAAATTCGACACCCGTTCGCACTGCCGACAATCGTTGCATTGCAGGTTCCCTACAGGCGGCCCGTTCCAGTGCAATGCGTCATTCTGCATGAATGCCCCCAGACAAGCCGCCTGGAAACCCCATGTCTAACCCGTGCACATATGTACCATGGGGAGATCGACTTTCAGCCCGTTGCTGCACGCCGCGCCCACACGAAAACGGCAATGCCGTGTCCTGACCCCTGCCTGAAAACTCCGTCCGGTTGTACTCACCCCAGGCAGGTGATTCCGGCGGTTGCAGTCGACACCGCACGTCTCGCGCTGTACCGCTTTTATGGTTACGCGTCCGAGGATCAAATAGAAGCGGTTAGGAGCAAGCCCTCCAGTGTTTGATTCGGTAGAAGTCGATTTCGGGGTCACAAACAATGCGTTCATGCACTTAGAAGCCGCTGCTGCAGGAATCTGCCAGATAGAAGCAGTGCTTATTCCTGATACTTTCAGCGTCTACCGCCCCGTCTAATGACATCCGCAGGGAACTCCTCTTCTGAGACAGTTCGTTTTGTGCTGCGAATTTGGTCCCCCTGAGGATCCCGGGTGGTTATCGGCTGGACGTCATTTTTCGAACCCGTGCGATCCTGAGACGGACATGCAAAGAGGAAGGTGCAAATGCCTTTTTCGCAACTGATGTACGATCCGGAGGCAATGAGTTTCCGGCGAAAACCACACGAGTAGGAGAGATGGAATGAAATGTCGAAATGTGTGTCACTGGATGACGGTGATTGCAGGGATGTTCATCGGTGCCGGAGCAGGGCTGCAGGATTATGCGCAGGCGGATACATTGGTCGTGAACTGGGGGGGGAATTATGTGCCGCCGCCGCCCTTTCACCCATTGGACTTCGACGAGGTCGCCAACCAGGTTGGTGCCAACGACAAGTATGGCGACCCCAATCCACAGGGCACTTATAACGGCAGGTTGGTCGATCTCAACGTTCCTTATAATCCCTACGATGCCGGATACGACACCTCCGCCACGTCCGCCATTTTTTACGGAGGACACGCCATAGAATGGTCAGACCCTGATCCCGGGAATCCGAATACAGGTTTTACAAACTTGAGTGTGGAAAATCAGGGCCCCAGTGATGCCATTCAAATTGAAGTGAAGCCAAACTCGGGTCTGCAGGATTACGCCGCGTTGTTCTTCTGGAAGAAAGAAAATTTCCTTGATGGATGGGATATTGAATCTGTGAATCCGAATGACCTTGGATTCGCCTTGCGCACGACGCAGGTCAGCAACAACAAGCAAACCCCCGATGACATTCGCTGGGTCGTTCAAAATGGCACGCAGTTCTACGTCTCTGAAGTGGTGTCAGGCGTGAAGAATAATTCTGAGTATAGTTACGATTCCGATGACCTCTCGTTATTTGCATGGGGGCTTTACGACCCGACAATGGGGCTTGCAGATATTTTCGCACCGGACCCTGTGATTCCGCTGATAGACTTCGAGGACCTTACTAACATCCAGGCACTTGGCTTTTATCTGGAGTGGGGGAAGGATCAAGCGACACAGAATGGCGGCGTTGATATCAAGATCAAGGAATTCACAGTCACTCATGCACCGGAGCCGAGCTTCGCTATGGTTGGCTTGTTCGGAGTCGGGTTGTTCGCCGTTCGGCGACTGCGAAGCCGCAGGTCGCAGTCCTCGGCAATTTCCGTCGAGCAGTCGCCGACAGTGTGACTGAGCAGCGGGCGAGTCGCAAACAGCACTGACTGGCCTGATGTCTGTATTCCAAAAGCTGCTGTGCCGGTCCGCGTGTCACAGCAGCTTTCTTTTTAAGACGAATGCCCCCGCTCGTTGCCGCCGTCTCCCCGCTCGTCTGCCACTGTCAAAAAATTCAGCTGCCGCGAATTGGCGGAGACTGGTCAGGACCAGGTTCGA
>CAIQIE010000312.1 GCA_903871805.1 uncultured Planctomycetaceae bacterium
ATCACGCGTTCGAGTGCCGCGTTGTCAGACTGATTTTCAATCAGTCGCAGCCATGCAATCAGATCACGCACTTCGGCTCGTTCGAAAAAAGAATAGCCCGCTGCGATCTGACAGGGAATCTCGTGCCGCGACAATGCCGTTTCAAACAGACGCGACAGGGCATTGACTCGATAAAAAATGGCGAAGTCACTGTACTGCCGTTGTCCGGATTCGACGAGCTCCCGGATTTCGAGCGCAATGCCGTTGGCTTCTGCGTCCCCATGTTCAAACACCCTCAGACGAACCGGTTCGCCCTCCGGGTTGTCTGTGACCAGCCTGCCGCGGTGAGGTCGACGATTGAAGGAGATCAACTGATCTGCGCAGGTGACAATGCGGGCGGTACTCCGGAAATTCTGATCCAATGTCACGACCTGACGCTCGGGATAGTCACGTTCAAAGGCTGTGATATTCGCAGGACGGGCGCCACGCCAGCCGTAGATGGACTGGTCCGGGTCACCTGTCACGCACAGATTGCGATAGTCCTGCGACATGGCCTGCACAATGCGGTACTGCGCCAGATTCGTGTCCTGGTATTCGTCCACCAGAATGTAACGAAATTGTTCGTCAAGTACGCTGCGCAGCTCTTCCTCTTCCTGCAGCATCGTGACCACGTGCAGCAATAAGTCGTCAAAATCCACTGAATTCTGCTCACGAACCCGACGCTCGTATTCCGGGAATACCTGGTACACAGCGGCTTCCAGAGGTCCGGAGGCCCGTTGTTCATACTGCCGCCGAAACTGTTCTGAGGTGATCATGTCGTTTCGTGCGCGACTGATACGACTGAGCACGCGGCCCGGTTCGTGCACGCTGGGGTCCAGATTCAGATCCTTCAGAATTGCACGCACGATGGATGTCTGGTCCGACTGATCCAGAATGGTAAAGTTTTCCTTCAACCCTACCCGCTCTGGCCAGCGTCGCAGCAGGCGCGAACAGAAGCGATGGAACGTGCTGACGCGCACCCGCAGGCCACCCAGCAGCTTTTCCACTCGCTCCGACATTTCCCGGGCGGCCTTGTTGGTGAAGGTCAGCGCCAGGATCTGCTCCGGTTTCGCCCCATGCTGCAGCAAGCGGGAGATTCGGTGTGTGATCACCCGGGTCTTGCCGGATCCCGGCCCTGCGAGGACCAGTAACGGGCCTTCAACATGCTCCACTGCGGCACGTTGCGAATCAGTCAGATTGACAGTCATGAAGATTTCAGTGTGTTCAAGAGATTCCGGGGAGGGGTTATCTGAGGTGCTTGTCTGCAAACTTCAGAAACTGTTCCCAGTCATAATCCGTGACATCGTGTTTGCCGCTGCGAATGTGATAGCCCACATCCGTCATGATCGGCTGGTTCAATTCGGGCATGACGTCTGATGGCAGAGGCTTCAGGCCAAACAGAGAATAGACCGGGCCCGCGTGATACAGCCCGAGAAACTCGCCCCGAGGATCAGCCCATTCGTCTTCTACGGCACTGGCCACATACACCGGGCGAGGTGCCGCCAGAGCGATCAGCATATGGTGGTCCAGCGGCAGTGCTTGTTCGTTTTCGTTGTACTTGCGGTGGTTCACGCAGAACCAGTGCGGAAACACGCGATTGATGCGCCCGACGGTTTCGCCAAAGGCACGCTTGCTGAGTGCCGCGCCGCCACAGCCCGAGTTGTTGGAGATCACCATGGCAAATCGCTCGTCCGTGGCACCAGCCCACAGCGATGTTTTTCCCAGACGCGAATGGCCGAACACGGCAACGCGGGAGGCGTCAATTTCTGAGTCCGTCTGCAACACATCGAGGGCTCGGCTCAGACCCCATGCCCAGGCACTGATCGAGCCTCCTTCATCGCCCTCGCGTTCCGCCGCCGTCTTCCGCAGAATGGCGTGAATTCCATTCTGAAATCCATCGTCAAAGTCCGGATCAATGTCGCCATAATAGATGGTCACAAGGCCATAGCCCGCTTTGATAATACGTTCAAGGTCCCAGCGATCGGCTTCGGATCCCCGCGTCGCCTCTGTCGCGCGGTTGTTTTCAATTCCCAGTTCCTTATTGTTTCGAACCCACGATTCTGTCATGTGCAGTCGGGGGTCCGCTTCAACTGCCTGATTGCCGTTGAAGTTCAGTCCCAGAAAGGCAGGGACTTTGCCTTTGACATCGCGCGGCGTGTAGATCAGCAATTCCATCTTCGGGCCGGCATCGTCCGGCGTCAGATAAACCGTGACTTCACGACGATGGGCCAGTCCCTGCAGGGCGTCGGGGACGCTGGAACGCAGTTGTGTTCGCAGCATCACGTCGCCTGTGGGCAACCGGCCGAAGACATGCTGTTCGAACAGTCGGACCACTTCCGCACGACGCTGTCCGACCCAGTGCTCTGGAGTTGTGACAGGCTGGCCGGATTCCGTCTGCAGGAGATCGGGCAGAACAAATTTCGGCACCCGCGATTCGTCGTAGTTTGCTTCCTGAGCAATGCCTGCCGGGACACACGTCAGAGATGTCAACAGCGCGAGGCCGGCGACAGAGACGCCTGATGCCAATTGAGCCATGGTCCTGCTTTCAGATAAGGTCAGACAGGAAAAGGAATTGCCGGAAACGGTAGAAGGTTGAGATACGCCCTCGGATACGAAATGCCGGGGCTCAAACTGGAATGAGTCACCTTGTTCGTGGCTCAGTGTGCTGGTGACACGTCA
>CAIQIE010000313.1 GCA_903871805.1 uncultured Planctomycetaceae bacterium
GTGGTAACAACAGCCTGCCGAGCCTCGAAAATCGGAATCGACTGCGACCGCAGGTCAACGGCGCGTCACTGCATCGCCTGTCCCGTACCAAAGACCCCGTTTTGGTGGGTCACCAAACCTCGCTGTGAGAAATGCGGGCTAAAGGAACTCATCCGATGAACCTTTGCCACGCTGCGGGCCGGGGTCAATACCATGTTCCTTCAGGATCATCTTCACGGTTTGTCGTGACACGCTCTTGATTGATATCCAGCTTCCTAAGTTCACCGAGAATCCGGGTGTAGCCCCATTCGTTTTCGCGGGCCAGTTTCAGCACCAGTTCACGGATGTCATCCGGCGTTCGAGGGCGCCCGGGTTTCCGAGTCGCTGCCGCCGTCTTCTCGGCATGCGATGCTTCCTTCTCCCGAATCCACCGCACGAAGGTCTGATAACTGACAATCGAAATCAGATCCCGCAATTGGACTCCCAGTTTGCGAACGAACTTCAGCAGCCGTCGGCGGCGAACACGGGGCCAGCCATCTGTTGATTTTGTTGTAAGTGCATTCCAGGAATGGCGTTGCCCACCGGATTTTGTCCCGAGGGTGCGTGGGGCCATCGATGGGCTACAGGCAGAGGGACTCGGCTTGCGGGGGGCCTCTGGTGACTGTAGGTGCGGGGCACGGCGAGGGAATTTGTGTGATGACGTGTCGTACACAGTTTTCTTTGACGCCATCAGGTAGAAAGTCATTATCCGGGGTAATCCGGTAGCGTCTGGGTTGCCACCGACTATTCTCTGCCAGCCCATCAGGCTGACGCATGGCCAACACGAAGACCGTGTTCAGACCACTCCGGGCCACGCGACTGATCAGCGTGTGGCCCACATTTCTTCGGCATTTCAACGGCCCTTCGCGACAGCAGTGCGTCTGAAAACTCGTCTGTTTTCCCATGGGCACCCCACATGCTCGCGGGACGTGTGAACGAAGAATTGATAGAATCTCGGTGGGCATGTCGGGCTGATGAGGGATCTGGTGTGGCGGTCTCCTTCGAGCTGTGTGGATCAGACTTCAAAAAGTCATCCTATGTTCTCGGTCTCCACCGTGCTCACTCTGATGTGTCAAAGCTCCTTCCTTTTTCTGCGAGTGATGGGCCAATGTGTTACTCACAGCGTTATTTTTTGATCCTCCTGCTTGCCACACTGCCTGGTTTGATGGTTGTGAATGGTGTCAACGGACAGGAACCAGCCGCACTGGATCTCGGAGGGATTACCGAACGGCATCAGATGATTCCGATGCGGGATGGGCAGCATCTTTCCGCGTTTCTTTATGTTCCACCGGGATCTGGTCCGTGGCCGGTCCTGTTTGAACAGCGTTATGCGGACATCCAGGGCGAAGGGACTCGGCGATCGGCTGCGAAGCTTGCCGAAGCAGGGTATGTGGTGGCTATGGTGAACTACCGGGGAACATGGAAATCGGAAGGCACCTGGGTCGGCTATCGCGCCCTGGGTTGGGGAGAACTAAAAGATGGTTACGATGTTTGCGAATGGCTGGGAACGCAGACATGGAGCACCGGAAAGGTCGGCACGTTTGGAAGTTCTCAGGCCGGTTATGCCCAGAATTTTCTCGCGATCACGCAACCGCCGCATTTGACTGCTCAGTATATGGTGGACACGGGATTGAGTCTGTTTCACGAAGGCTACCGCATTGGCGGCACCACGCGGCCTCAGCGGTTCCAGTCGTTGCGACAGGTGTGTCGTGTGCCGGAGGACAACGATCGTCTGCTGGAAGAATGGTTTCAGCATCCGCACTATGATGAGTACTGGCAGGCTGAGGATTGTTCGCGGCACTTTGACAGGATGAATGTGCCCTGCTTCACAATCGGCAGCTGGTACGATTTTATGAATCAGGGGTCGATTGCAAGTTTTCAGGGGCGACAGCACAGGGGTGGTGTCAATTCGCGAAATCAGCAGCAGCTTGTCATCGGTCCATGGTTACATGGTCGTCTGAACAAAGGCTCTCAGGTTGGCCAGTTGACGTATCCCAAAGAAGCGGCATGGCCTGAGACCGAGCATATGGTGCGTTGGTTTGATTACTGGCTGAAGGGCATGAAGACGGGGGTTGAGAAGGAGCCAGCAGTACGATACTTCGTGATGGGAGCTGTCGGCGAAGCGGGGGCCCCGGGGAATCTCTGGAGAACGGCGGAGGACTTTCCACCGGAACACCAAATGCGTCCACTGTATCTTGGCGGTGCTGGCCGATTAACTGCAGAGCTGCCGGGTGAAGATGGGGGCTCGACATCCTTTGTTAGTGATCCTTTGGCTCCCTGCGAGATTCCTGGGACTTCGTTTCCGGGTGCTACAGATGCGACACCGTTTGAAAAGCAGGCGGAAGTGCGAACGTTCACTACCGACGTGCTTTCGGAGCCGGTCGAGTGGACTGGTCGCGTACGAGCCGAATTATTCCTGTCCTCGACTGCGCGTGATACCGATGTGCTTGTTCGAGTCAGCGATGTGTATCCGGATGGACGATCGATTCTGATTGTGGATTATCCACAGCGTCTGAGATATCGAGAAGGGTTTGACCGGGAAGTGTTGATGACGCCGGGGGAGATTGTTCCCGTCAATTTTGATGTGGGATGGATCAGTCAGATTTTCAATGCGGGTCATCGGATTCGTGTGACGGTAGCCAGTACAGGAGCTCCTTTGTACGAACCCAATCCGCAGACCGGAGCGGCTCAGACACAGGAATTTCCGGCGGAGGCCATGTCGGCGACAAACACGATTTATCATAATCGGATAAATTCTTCCAGAATTGTTGCTCCTGTGCGTCCCTGAGTTTGGGGGGATTCGGGGGCAATCATCTTTGAATTTCCCTGAATGCGCGATGATTACTGCTCCGAGTTCCGGAAATGTCCCAGTAGGCCAGTTGTAAACAGGGACACACGACATCTCAGTGCGTATTCTGTGAGGATGGTTATCAGAAGCGTGCGGTGGGTCGCGGTTTGGGATGACGTGACGTTGGGGAAGGTTTCAGAGACGCAGTGTATTTGTTGCACCGGGTGCAAGTTGTGTGGAGTGGAGATTTCTGAGAGTACGGCAGTGTGGGATCATTGAGACTTATTTCTGCCGCGTCTGGGTATTAGTGTTTGTGGAATGGAAATGACGAGCATGTCTGTTCAGTGTACGTATGACTTTGATGTGGTGGTTGTTGGTGCCGGGCATGCAGGAGTAGAGGCTGCATTTGCTGCGGCAAGAATCGGCGCGAAGACAGCGTTGCTGACGATGAATTGCGATACGGTGGCTCAGATGAGCTGCAATCCGGCCATTGGTGGGGTGGCCAAGGGACAGATTGTGCGGGAGATTGACGCTCTGGGCGGCGAGATGGGGCGCGTGATTGACGCCACCGGCATTCATTTCCGCATGCTAAACGGCAGCAAGGGCGCTGCCATGCACAGTCCTCGAGCGCAGGCCGACAAGAAGGCTTACCAGTTTGAAATGAAGAACCGGATTGAGCAGCAGGAGAATCTGACGCTCTGTCAGGAAATGGTAGAATCGATCGAGACTGAGCGAGGGCGTGTGAGTGGCATTCGTGTGGCGGGGCAGGCGCTTTACCGCGCGAGGGCCGTGATTCTGACCACCGGCACATTTCTCAAGGCGATCATGCATACCGGAGAGCAAAAGGCGGAAGGGGGACGTGCTGGAGACAAGGCGGCCCATGGGATGTCCGGGTCACTGCTGGCATTAGGGTTTGAATTGCGGCGGTTTAAAACGGGAACTCCTGCCCGGCTGAATGGACGGACGATTGATTTTACGCGATGTGAACCGCAGCCGGGGGATGAGGATCCGGAACCATTTTCCTTTTTGACTGACAGGATTTCGCAGCCGCAGATTCATTGCTATCTGACCTCCACAACTCCGGAGATTCATGAGATCATTCGGGCCAATCTGCACCGGGCTCCGATGTATTCCGGTCAGATTCAGTCGACTGGTCCACGTTATTGTCCATCGATAGAAGACAAGGTGGTGCGGTTTGCCGAAAAGCAGACGCATCAGATTTTTCTGGAGCCGGAAGGTCGAAATACGCAGGAAGTGTACTGCAACGGGATTTCCACCAGTCTGCCTCGCGATGTCCAGGATGCGATCATTCATCGTATCCCTGGCTGCGAGAATGCTCAGATTATGCGCTATGGCTATGCGGTCGAGTATGACTTTGCGCCGCCGACACAGCTGCACCCGACGCTGGAAACACGGTTGGTGGAGGGCTTGTACTTTGCCGGTCAGATCAATGGCACAACCGGGTATGAGGAAGCGGCGGGCCAGGGACTGATTGCCGGGATCAATGCGGCGCTCAAACTGCAGGGGCGAGCTGCGTTCGTTCCGGACAGAAGTCAGTCGTATCTGGGTGTGCTGGTCGATGACCTGGTGACTCGGGGTGTTGACGAGCCGTACAGAATGTTTACGTCGCGTGCTGAATACCGTTTGCTGCTTCGTCAGGACAATGCGGATCGTCGTTTGACTCCGATTGGAATTGAGCTGGGGACGGTGTGTCAGGAGCGAGCGGCGCGTTTTCGCGTGTATGAGGCGGAGCTGGAGAGAGCCTTTACCGCGATGACCAAACTGCGGTCTCGCGGGGCCACATTGGAAGAATGGATGCGGCGGGCTCCTGCATGGGAAGAGCTGGAATCGGCATTTCCTCAGTTGTTGGAGATGAATCTTTCTCCGCAGACAAAGCGGCAGATGCAGATCGAGGCGCAGTATGCGGGCTACGTGCGGCGGCAGGAAGCAGAGATTGCTCGTCTTCAGAAGGTGGATTCCATCCGAATTCCCGAGACGTTTGATTTTCGTTCGGTTTCACAACTGCGGATCGAAGCGCGTGACAAGCTGAGTCGCCAGCGGCCGTCCACCGTGGGGCAGGCCGGACGTGTCAGTGGCATCACGCCTGCTGATATCGCCGTGTTGATGTTCTACCTGAAGCCTTCCGGGAGTTAAGATCAAGCAGGAACATAATCAGTTCCCGCGGGAAATGGTGAGGGTTCGCTGTCAAACTTCGGGGTTGTTCCATGGGCCAGGGGTCATTTCTGATTTCTGCAACCGTTCGGTTGGCGTTGTTGTGCTATGCGGCATGCGTGACGCTGCAGCTGATGAACTGTCATGGTGCGCGGTGGCGTTCAGTGTTTCGTGGTCTCTGGACAACGGGTGCGTTGCTGTTTGTGGCCCATGTGATGGCTGCATTTCACTTTGCGCATCACTGGGATCATCAGGCCGCGATTCAAAGCACTGCGGAGCAGACAAAAGAGCTGATCGGCTGGGCGTTCGGAGAAGGCTTGTATTTCAGCTATTTGTTTGTGCTGTTGTGGCTGGCGGATGTGGTCTGGTACTGGGTTGCGCCAGAGGCGTATGAATCCCGTTCAAGACGACTGAGTCTGTTGCTGCACGGATATCTGTTTTTCATTGCATTTAACGGGGCCGTTGTGTTTGAATCCGGGGTGACACGTCCTGCCGGAGTGTTGATTTCAGTGCTTTTCGCGGTGCTTTCACTGCGATCGATACGCAGTGAGCGTCGGCGGACCGGGAAAGCGGATCACGCATGATCCGCTGTCTCACTGGAAAGTTTGGAGGACGTTGAATTTTTGGCAGGAAGACAACAAGGGCCGGCCCTGGCTTTGTGCCGCATCGAAATGGTCGACGAATTTCCCGGGCCATTAAAGGAGTACCTGGCGATTACCCAATGTCACGGGGATATTTAGAATCTGATTCCCCCGGACGGTTTTCAGGGTGACGGTATCGCCTGCTTTTTTTGTGGACAGAAT
This sequence comes from uncultured Planctomycetaceae bacterium, assembly GCA_903871805.1. Taxonomy (GTDB): domain Bacteria; phylum Planctomycetota; class Planctomycetia; order Planctomycetales; family Planctomycetaceae; genus SXXK01. Next base: position 5,782 of record CAIQIE010000313.1, read on the forward strand.
GTTTCTGAGCTCGTCCAGAGTCTGCACTTTGGTGCCATCGATCGCGACAATTTGATCTCCCAGAAACACCTGAAAGCCTCGCCTGCGGCAGCCGAGGATTCCGGCACCAGCGGCCGGGGTCGCCGGGTAGACGTTCAGGACAATCAAACCGCCCGTTAACAAATTTTCCGGGATCCCGTTTTCCATGGCGGTTTCTGCATCAAGAATTGAGACACCGAGAGAGGGTGTCTTGTCGTTCAGCGAAGCGTCCATGATCGAACTGACAGCTTTAACCACATCGTTGACGGCCACAGCGAACCCCAGTCCGGCAGAGTCACCACCGGAGCTGACAATGGCGGTGTTGACACCGATCAGCCGCCCAGCACTGTCCAGAAGTGGGCCGCCGGAATTGCCCGGGTTGATGGCCGCATCTGTCTGGATCATCCCTGCCAGAATGGTTTCGGCCTGGCCTCCCACTGTGCGGTTGAGACCACCGATAACGCCTGTGGAGAGAGTTCGATCAAAGCCGAAGGGATTCCCGATTGCAAAGACTTTCTGACCGACATTCAGATCGTCGGACGTGCCAAGCGTGATCGGGTTAAGGTCCGCCGGAGTGGCGCGAATTCTGAGAACGGCAATGTCATGTTTGGCGACCGCTCCGATAAATTCTGCATCGAAGAGATGACCTCCGGATAACTGAACCTCAAGTTTTCCCACTCCTTCGAAAACGGTTTTTTCGACCACATGCAGATTGGTGACGATCAAGCCGTTTTCATCCCAGACAATTCCTGTCCCGGAGGAGACCTCCAGTTCGCGCACTTCACCGCTGGTGGGCTGTTTCAGATTGGTTCGCACGTAAGCAACGGATGGGGACGCCGCCTGGAAGATGCTGATGGTCGCTTTTTCGTCCAACGCGAGATCACCGCGGGGAGCGACGATTCGAGGTGTATAGTTTGGGCGATTTGCCAGACTGTCCATCACGGTGCGGTACAGCAGGACAGCGGCCATCACAGCCAGGATTGTGACGAGCCAGCCGTTGGCAGACGCCGCAGAGGTCCGTGTGCTGGAAGGTTCAGAGTGTTGCTGGGACACAGTGTGAGTTCTCCGGGCTGCAGAAACACAGACCGCTGCATTCTACGGGTGGCATTCGATTGAATACCATGGTTTGACGGAGTTCTATTGTAAGAATCCGGTACGACTCTTCAACGTGAAATGCGTTCATGGCAGGATTCGAGCAGAAACTGCAGCCCGTTCAGGATTTTGCAGAACGTGGTCGGAGCGAGGCGGAATTGCGGCGATATGCCTGAGCAAAGGTTTTGTGTCATGTATTGGCCAGCCCCATCGGCACGTTTCGTCCACAAGAGCGGACAATGGCGAGGTCGCAGGATGACCATCCACCGATCGAACACTGCGGAGGTGGGCGTAATCTCAGGATCAGGCCGTCCGACAGACGGCGCTGCTGCGGAATGACGCTGATTTCAGGGATAATTCGGTGATTCCGCTTCGCGGCGTGCGACTTTCGTAACGACAGACTACAATTTGGGTGCAGGTTTGGTTGATTGAGAATCCTCGCTTCGGACGGAAATGTGATAGACGGCACAACTCTGGCGCAACTGCAGAAACTCTGTGGAAATTCTCTTCCCGAGGATTTTCTGCGACTGATGTCTGCGTACCCGGAAGTTCTGAAAACGGCCGGTCGATCCGATGATCAATCCGGGGCTGGAGGAGTCGTTGCGGACGTGGAACTTCTGGCAGCGGCGGAAAGCCTGCTGGAGATTAACCGGGAAGTGCGCCTTTGCTCGCTGCTGGATCCGGAGGGACAGGAATTTCGGTGGCCCCAGTCCTACCTCGTGATTGGAGAAACCGGTGATGGTGACTATTACTGTATTGACACGGCAGGAGAAGACCCCGGCGTGCTGCAGTTTCTCAATCAACCTGTCGCTTTTGAAAGTGTGACGGATTCCCTGGAGGAATTTGTCGAGATGCTGATGATCGCGTTCACGGAGGGGGATGACACATCCGAATTCGATGAAGAAGATGGCGATGAGGCAGATGACCGAGATTCCCTGACTGAAATGGATGAAGACGATGAAAGCTCCTGGTAACGTTCGAGTTCACCGCGAAAGACGAGTGCTGGAACTGGTCTGGGATGCGGCAGAGACATCTCTGTTGCCATTTCAACTGGTGCGTCAAAGTTGTCGCTGCGCGGCCTGCGTGGATGAATTCACTGGTCGTCAGATTCTGGATCCCGCCTCCGTGCCGGAGGATCTGGGATTGCTTGAGGCTGGTCTTGCCGGAAACTATGCACTGCGGATTCGCTGGTCGGACAATCACGATTCCGGGCTGTTCACATGGAATCATCTCCGATCCATTTCCGACAAAGTGCGATCGGAAGATTCCAGTCAGAAATAAAGATACGGTTCTCCGGGAAGTTCTGCAGGAAGTCTGTCTCAATGATTGAGGTCGAAGCCAAGTTTGCGGTGGACGCACCCGAGCAACTGCTTGCTGCGGTCCATGCGCTCAATCCGTGTGCGTCCTTCGAAGAATCCGAAGAGAGTGATGAGTACTTCCATCACCCGGCGAGAGATTTTCGGATCACCGACGAAGCGCTGCGGATCCGCCGAACCGGGGACTCCGTGCAACTCACATGGAAAGGCCCCCGACTTGATGCCGTGACCAAGTCCCGCAAAGAACTGGAGCTCCCGATTTCTTCAGAAGTGGCCGCACTGGCGTTGACCGCAAATCAGTTGCGGGACATTCTGCTGGCCCTTGGATTTACCTCTGCAGGTATTGTTCGCAAAAAACGAAAAACCACGACCGTGCTGTTCGAAGATCGTCACTTCACTGTGAGCTTTGATCAGGTGGAGGGACTGCCGTTCTACGTGGAACTGGAGATCCTGTGTGAAGAGGCCCAGCGGGCCAGTGCGACAGCATCCCTGCTGCGCCTTGCGGAACACCTCGGGCTGCACCAGTCCGAACGTCGCTCGTACATCGAACTGGTGCAGTTGAATTCGCAGGCAGGTGTGCAGGCGACTTAGAGACACCCAGTCGCCGGCTGCCCTTTTTACATCAGTCCGCGTCGTGACAATTCTGCGACAACCTGCTGCACAATGGCAGAGACCTCGGCTGGATCAGGTTGACTGCTGCCGCTGTCGGAAACAGCACAGCCACCGACAGGCTGATCGGTAAAACCGTGAGTCGAGAGCATGCACTGCAGTTCGCGACTTAACGTCGTCAGATCCGTCTTCTGTTTGTCGGACATAGGCTGACGGCCGTGTCCCATCTGGAATCCGCGAAGTCCCACAGCAGCGCGGAATCCCTCCGGGAATTCTGCAGAGTAGATCATAGTGTCGAACAATTTGATCAGGTCGTACTGCACCTCACGTGCGGCATCAATCTGGTAAGACACCGTCAGATCGTACAATTTGCGTGTCAGTTCGGGGACCACTCCGCTACTGGCGTTGGTTCCGCCATCGCAGCCGGCCAGCAGCATCGGCATCAAGGCCGCATCCCAGCCTGTCAGAAATGCAAAATCCGGGCGATTCGGGCGTACTGCCTGAATCATGCGAATCATGTTCGGAATGTCACCTGAAGAATCCTTGATCGCGACGATGCGTTCGAATTCTTCTGACAGTCGCTGAATGGTTGGAACGTCAATCGGGCTGGCAAACATCGGAATGTTGTACAACGTCACATCAATGGGCGTATTCCGGCCGATTTCTGCGAAATAGGCATACACAGATGCAGGACTAAGCTTGTAGTAAAACGGGGCAACGATAGCCACTGCGCGAATACCGAGCGATGCGTAGTATTCGCACGCACGAATGGTTTCACGGACATTGGCCTCGGCGGCCCCGGCCAGAATCGGGACTCGACCACGAACCTGATCCGCGAGGATGGCGACGATTCGGCGGCGCTCTTCCGGGGTGAAACGTGTAAATTCCCCAGTGGATCCGTTCGGGTAAAGACCATGGACTCCGCGGGCAATCAGCCAGTCCGCGTATCGACGCAGTTCCGCCTCGTTGATTCCGCCGTCCGGCGTATAGGGAACCAGATTGGGGGTGAAAATTCCCTGAAGACGTGCTTGTGCCATAGGTATCATCTTTCCGTCTGTAACAATGATTTGGGGTTTGACCGCAGGAAGGTGTCAACGTTGCGTCCATGTTCAGCAGACAGGACTGCGGGGGGCCCTGCGCGATCATGGATGTGTGCCGGTAATTTCTCTGTGTTTTCACATCTGCAGTAGACGCCGTTGATTTTCAAACAACGTGCAGTCCGGGGAACCACTTTCCCTGAGCATAATAAAGCTTAGAATTCGGATCAGTGCGCTCACAAGTTCAAAAGAGCCGACCATCTGAATCACAGGAGATTCAGGACATCCCGGTTGGAATCATTTGTGCGTCCTGTTCTGTCGGCAGAAATATTCTTCTGCTTTTTCCCCATCGCCATCGCGAGTTTTATTTGACAAGTCGGTCATTACTTCGAGAGCAGTTCCATTCAGGGGCCTTCAGGGTTCAGCGGAAGTGCGAGGTGGCAGGCTGTTCCGCTCTCGATCCCTTCCTGCAGAAATATCAGACCGCGGTGCAGGCGAACAATGCGCCATGCAAGGCAGAGTCCGAATCCAAGTCCCCGCCCGGCGGAACGGCCAGAATAGAACGGATTGAAAGCATTTCTGCGAGCCACATCGGTTACCAGCCCCGGTCCATCGTCAACAATGGCCAATTCCGCCAGCCCCTGAATACTCTCGCTGATATGAATGGCCACGATTCCCGGTCGACCGGCTCCCCGGATTGCTTCGAGACTATTACGAATCAACTCTGTCAGCAGTCGGCTGACCTGAGCCCTGTCGGCAGTAATGAGAATCTTTTCAGAAATTGAGGACAGGCGGAATTCCACTCCCGATTCCTCTGCCACGTCTTCCAGTGCTTCCAGAGCCTCCTGAACAGGGTGAATCAGATTGAATATCGATGGCTGCAGCACAGGGGGACGTGCAAACAGCATGGAGTTTCCAATCATATCCCGAATTCGCCAGGCCTGTGCTCCGATGGTCTCCAGTGATTGCCGTCGATCAAGTGAGGATTCGGACTTGAGCAGAACCTGAGTCTGGCCAATGATGCTGGCGAGGGGATTGTTTATTTCATGACCGGCACCTGCGGAGTATTCTGCCATCGCTTCCAGAAGTTCCGGCGTCGGAATGGTCAGGGGCCTGTCTGTGACCAGCGATAATAGTTTATACGTGATTGTTTCCAGCACCCGATGTTGTGCATCTGAGGACTGTTCGGTTGCCTCCGGAAATTGCAGCACCAATGCAGACAGTAATTCCGGCCAGAGCCGCAGGCGGATGTGCAGTCCCCCAAGCAGTCCCGTGGTTGCAACCGCTTCAAGGAGATGCTCTGAGGTAAGCAGCGCCGAGCAGGTCACATTGATCCGCACGTCAGTCGGGTGAAGAGTGCCATCCAATCGATTTCTCAGGCAGACCCCCGTGAATCGATCTGGCGTTTCGATGCCAAGAACGAGAGCGGTGGAGGCATTGGCTTCAAGCACCCAAAGTTCGGAAATCAGGCCCGCAACCGTCTGCCAGGTTCCTCCACCTGCAAGCGCAGTGAGAAGCCGCATTGTGAAGGACTTGTCGCGGAGTGCTGAGTGCTGCTCTGCTGCCACAGATCACCTCCAAAACAAAAACGGTCGCTTCAAGGCGACCGTTCTGCAGCAAATCGGCTGCAGTCATCGAAGGTCGGCGACTGCAGCCCGGTTCTTTTCAGGTCTAAGTCTGCAGTTGCTCGATATCAAGCAGACGGCAGATGTTGTCAATTAAAGCCTCTACTTCAAATGGCTTCTGCAGGAAGTGATTTGCCCCAGCAGCACGAAGCTCCTGGATCTTGTCCTGCTCGACCATACCGCTGATGCAGATGATTTTGACGTCGTCCAGCGCCGAGTCGCTGCGGACCCTTTGACAGACTTCCTTGCCGTTGATGTCCGGCAACATCACATCCAGCACGATAATGTCGGGATGATACTCTTTGACCATCATTCCCGCATCGAAACCGTTGTTCGCAACACGGACTTCGAACCGACCGTCCGCTTCCAGAGCGTCCGTGATCAATTCTACCAGTTCCAGATCATCGTCAACGATCAGTGCCTTGCGCTTACCGCTTTCCAACGCATCCGTCGGAATACCGTTTTCCTTCATGAATTTGTAAAGAATATCACGAGGAATACGACGGAATCTTGAACCTGGAACGCGGAACCCTTTGAGTTGTCCGGAGTCAAAGCAGCGGATAATCGTCTGCTGGCTGACTTTGCAGATCTTGGCGGCTTCGCCAGTCGTAAATACAGTTTTCATGAGCACAATCCGTTACGGGAAAAAGCGATGTGCTGCCAGCGCAGCATCCCATCGTCCAGCCGTGAGCCAGACGCCATCCCTGACGCTTCCGCACCGGCGTCCATCTCGAAACAAACATTCGGAAATGGCAACCAGTGAGACTCGCCTACAAACTCTTAAAATCAATCAGACCCCCTGCACTCAGTGGTACTGAATGCAGATCTTCTGAAGAAAAAAGTTCCACAGTACCAGGCAGACAGTCCCGCTTTATAAAAACAGAACTGTCATACTTACTGTCAGGCGTGAGAACATCGGCAAAGCTGAGTCCGTCCAGTCTTTTGGATCCTGTTTGACTTTCGGGAGTTCCCCCGACTTTGCCAACTCTCAATCCAGCCGATTGTATCTATTCGTCATTGATGGTCAACGGCAGTTTTCTTTTCGTATCTTGCCCTCTTTTACGGCAAAATCATCCCCCAATTGCCAGAATTGTTTCCAAAATTCCTGAATTGTCTATCTTTTTTCTTTTACCTTGTTCCCTGCAGTCGTGATCAAAAGGGTAGAGGACGCATTGTGTGTGGGTGGTTTTACTGCTCTGTCGGAGGCTTTCCACTTATGATGCGTGAAAACACAGATGCGATTGGTGAGGTATTCGCGGCAGGCGACACTTTGGAACGTAGTGCGATCCCGCGGTAATCAACGCATCGGGGATATCAGCCATGATGAATGCCCTACCCCGCGACAGAGCCTGGCCGCAGGTCGTGAGATGCGCCTTTGTGGCAGCCCCAGCAAAAGCGAAGGCGAGTGTTCCTGCAAGAATTGCCTGTGCGAAATGCCAGCCAATGTGTTGCTGCCGGAAATCTGGCATGAAGGTAATCAGCCTGTGTCGGGTCCTTTCGCCCTTGCAGCGTCCAGATGACAACGGCATTCGGTTGACCATTGCTGGTGTACAGGCTTCATGCGACTACTGTGACGGGAGGTCCGGCGGCAGTGGATTTGGGGAAGATCCATTCCAGATGTTCGCGTCAGGTCTGGTATCCTGTCGATTCAAAGGAATGGGAGGAGTCATCATAAACCGGAATGAGCCAGCACTGGGTCAGTCCAGGCGCTGGAGCCCCGCGGATATTGACGCCCCCCGGTTCCAATGTTCGACAATGCACTAATCGAGTGTACCTTCCAGTTTTTCCACGATTTCGTTCATAGCGTCGCGCAGTTTCTCGCGGACACTTTCTGGCTGACCATCCAGTGCGTGCAATAATCCCGGGGTGAGAGCTTTGTTTAGCTTGTCAAGCATAGCGGATGCTCGCTTCCAGAATTGCTCCGGCGTTAGCTCCTGCTTTGATGTGCCCGGGCCTTCGTCGCGGATTTTTGGCGCTGGGGCTGCAGCATCCGAACGAAACGGTGCATAGGTGGCTTCACCGGCATCCCGTGCTACGGCGTCCATCGTGGCCGCCGTTGGTCGAGCCGCTGCGGCAAGTCCCGCACGGTCGCCCGTTCCTGATGCCGCGTACTGGGATGGATCAATGACGCGAGACAGTGGCATTTCAGAGGTGTCCATTCCAAGCGGAGCTGCCCACTCAGAGTAGCCTTCTGAGGACTCTGCAAACAGGTCCTCGCCCCGTTGTGCCCGCCGCCACGCTCGCATTTCAGAGACCGTCGCGTCTGCATCCTGCGCCCACGTCAGACAGTCTTCCGCGTCGTCCCAGTTCAGGGCGACGTAGAAGAAGGACCACTTCAGGCCCGTAAATTTTTGGTAATTATCCCCAAATGATTCCCACACGCGCCGACGCTGGAAAATCTGGTCGCCACTTAAACCCACCATCTGACCAAAGTCCGCATCAGTGCGGCCTTTGGCATAGCGTTGTGTCCACTTCGATGCACATTCACCAACAACCCAGTTGCATTGGCTCACGGCCTCTCGAGCTGACTGGATAAGTTGTTCTTCTGATTCGGCCATGACGGTTTTCCTTACCTGAGTCCACAAAATTCGTCTGATTCAACCCGACGCCGGTGACAGAATCTGCCTGTCAATTTGTCCGCTGAGCCGGTTTGCATGGCTGAGCTCATGCTGAAAAATTGTCAGCCCCTTCCGTTGCGTTCACCAACTGGCTGCAACGTACTACGGCCTGAGATCGGCAGGGGCTACTTGATCGCCAGGCCGGAATTGCACGCCATGCTACGCACTGGGTTTTCTGAGTTCCACAGGTCCCCGCGCGAACCTGTACGGAATCAGAAATGTCTAAATGCCGGCTGGAGAATCATGTTTTACACCAAATGTTTCCTTATTTTACCCATTTTAAACAAAAGTGGGAGTCTGTACCGCGATGTGTGCCAAAAACAGCAGTTTGCCTCCTCTGAGATTTCCAAAGGATTTGCCTGCAGCGGCCTGGACCATCTGCCGATATATTCGCTATAACAATGGCGTACAGCCGGAGCTGTGGAATTTACCCATGGCTCCCAGATTTCATTTGGGGCGGTAGCCAAGTGGCTAAGGCAACGGATTGCAAATCCGTCACGCGAGGGTTCGACTCCCTCTCGCCCCTTCAAAAAAACGGCGTTTCTGAGCAATCAGGAACGCCGTTTTTTTATTGCCCGGTCGCTTGTTCAAGCGCCTGTTAGTACGAATGCCCCGTTTCACGGTATCTACGGAAACCGGGCGGGCGAGCTTGTCGTGGCAGCCCGAGCAGGCTTTTCCGTTCGGGCGCAATCGATGCTCAGCCTCATGGGGCATTTGTGACTCGTTGCCGGTGTCGTCCGGTAGACTTCTCATGTTGTTCCCGCAGGACATTTGAGATCACAGGGGCCCGGAGGTACAACTTCCCTGCTGCTTTCAGGGAGTAACCTTCATGTGCAAAATTGTTCATCTTCCCGTCAGGGTGCGGGTGTTTCTGTGTGTCTGCTGCATAAGCCTGGCCTGCCCTGACCAGGTTCCGGGCCAAGCGCAACGCATGGAACTTGGACGTCGTCTGCAGAGATTTGAGAACGCGTGGGAGCGGGCTGAGCCCGCTGAACGTTCCGCCTGCGTGGGGCCACTGAAAACCGCCGTTAGCAGCTTTTTCAGCCTGCGACTATCCGAAGCAGGGCGACAACTGGATGTCGCATGGCAAAGGGCCCGTGGTCTGGACATGGCTTCGGAATTTGAGCAGTCAGTGGTGGGGCTGCAGCTGATTGCTCAGCCGGTCTGTGCTGATACCGAACAGCAGTCGCTGAAGATTCAGTTGAGGCCATTTTATGAAACGGTGAAGCAGCCTCCCCCGGATACACGGCTGTCGTTTCGGTTGCTGGATGCCTCCGGAGCATGCCTTGCAGAGACTTCATTGCCGCTCAGTGCGGTTCTGTCGTCCGTCGACTGGATGACAGGAAAATTGTCCGAGGGAGATCACCGATTGTCTGTGCAATTGCAATCGGGTGCAGATTCCTTCGTGATTCCCGATCTGACCATTTCCCGGATCGCAGGTTTTTCGGAAAGACTGGCGGCGCTGCAAAAGAATTCCGAAAAGGCAGCCGCATCATCGGCATTAGAAAAAGCCGCCGAGGCCGTGACGACCGTTCCGCCGACGGTCGGGGCCACAATTCGCAGCACAGCCACATTCCTGAAGTCCCTGTCCGAAGCCCGTTCTCAGGAAACAGATTTTCCGGCGTTGGCAAGGCTTGAGCTGTGTGAGGACCTGGTTGCAGAGGGGGCCGCCGTTACTGAGGTCCTTTCACGTCGAGGTCAGTCGCAGGACCTCTGGTTAACGCTGGCCAATGGACGCCGCACCGTGGCCACGCGAATTCGTTGTCCGGAGCTGACGCAGGCCCCGGTCCCTGTGCTATTTGTATTTCACGGGGCCGGTGGAAGTGAAAATATGTTCTTCGAGGCCTATGGTGCGGGAAGAGTGATTCAGGAAGCAGAGAAGCGGGGCTGGCTTGTCGTCGCGCCTGCTCAGGGAATCCTCGGATTGTCTCTGGGTATTCAGGAAATGCTGGTGGCTCTCGAGTCATGTTTTTCGATTGACCGGAATCGCGTGATGCTGTTGGGGCATTCCATGGGTGCGGCACAGGTCATGCGGCAGATGCAGTTGCATCCGGAGATCCCCAAAGCCGCTGTGGCTCTCGGGGGCGGTGGTCAAATACGCGAGTCGGATGTGAAGACGTTTGCCGCGACACCATGGTTCATCGCTGCTGGTAAAGAGGATTTCGGAAGACGCGGTGCGATTCAGTTGCATCAGAGTCTTCTTGAGGCCGGAGGAAACTCTCGGTACAAGGATTACGAGGATGTTGAACATCTGGTGATTGTTCAGGCAGCAATTGATGACACCTTTCAATTTCTGGAAACCACGATTTCCGAACGCTGAACAAGGCGTTACACGTTTCTGTCCGGTCTGGAAAACGCGTAGGACCTGAGTACCTGAGTACCAGGGTATCGTCTCCCGATAGTCCCCTGTCGGCCTCCAACTGTCAGGGTAAGATTTCAAGCACCGAAGTTGTTTTTCCAAACGGGTTCGCTGGTGAGACGGAATTGCGGTACTGCCGGGCGCTGGATCCGCGGTGCGGCTTTCGTCCGACAGTTGTTGCATGCGTCATCCGCAGACGACTGTCGGGAAGACGGCATTCCTTTGCTTCAGGGACTTCCTGATCTTCCGAAGGGGGCCTTGTCGCACTGCGTCTGCTTCATGCACTGAACAAGGTAATAATGCCAATGCCAACCATCAGTGCCGTGATACAAAGCGCTTTGCTTCGCCAGTTCTGCTCGCCGTACATGCGGATCCCGGCGATAAAGGCGATAATGACAGAGGTGCGACGCAGAGGGGAAATCAGAGAAATCAGTCCCCCTGGCTGCTCAATTGCGTAAAAGTAAAGAAAGTCCGACACAAGCAGCAGCAGTGCGATCATCGGAATGGACCAGCGCCACTGGAAGGGAGTGTCTTTCCGTTGCTGCAGGTACCATCGCAGCAGCAGCGGCAGCATTACGGGAACCAGATAAATGGAAAACCATGCCTGCACTGTGGCCGTTCGATATCCGCAGGTGCTCAGCAGATATTTGTCGTAAAGTGAACTGCAGGCGCCCAGCAGAGTGGCAACTGCCATAAACGCAATCCAGCGGTTCTTATGAAAGACGATGCCTTCTTTTTTTCCAACGAGGGAAAATGAATAAAACGCAGCAAGGACCACGCCAATTCCAGCCCATTGTCCGGCGGTTGGTCGCTCGTGCATGAAGGCCACAGCAACCATGATCGTGACAAATGGACTGCTTGCCCGAATTGGTGCTGCAATGGAAACGGGCAAATGCTTCAGGGCAAAAGATGCGAAAATCCATGAACTGCCGGCAAGCAGAGATTTGGCGGCCAACAACAGATGGTCATTCCAGGAAAGGGCATCGACCGCAATCCAGTTACCATCGACTTCGTCGCGAAAGACATGGGAAAAAAGGATAATTGGTGTGTACACAAGCGTGGACGTGAGTACGTTCAGGAACAGCACCGGAGGCACCGCGTTGCCTCGAAGAGATTCCTTCTTTGCGATCTCGTACAAGCCGAGAAAAAAGGAGGACAGCAGACTAAGAAGGAGCCAGTTCATTCAATTGGCTTTGCTGGTTCACGCAGTTAAGTGGCTACCACTCGTGCTCTGAGCGGATCGTAGGCCATCGTCCGAGGTGCGCCGGAGAGGGTTTGCGGCAGTGCAATCATCCCGCCGGAAACAAAGACAGCTCGCACACCACCGGAGGCGATGTGCGAGCTGTGTCCAGATGCGAGTTCACTGTTAGAGAATCGCCTTGATTTTTGTCAGGAATTCACGGTTGGTCGGGAATTTGTCCATCGTTTTGGTCAGTTGCTCCATGGCCTCCACGGAACTCAGACTGATCAGGCTTCTTCGAAGCATGGTAATCCCCTCCAGCATATCAACAGGAAGAATCTTTTCTTCGCGGCGAGTTCCTGATCGAGTGATATCGATGGAAGGCCAGATTCGACGATCAGCAAGTTCTCGGCTCAGCACCATTTCCATGTTGCCTGTGCCCTTGAATTCCTGGAAGATCGCTTCGTCCATTCTGCTGCCGGTATCAATCAGAGCGGTGCCGCAGACTGTCAGAGACCCACCCTCGTCGAAGCGACGTGCCTGCCCAAACAGTTTCTTGGGAATGTCGAGGGCCCGAATATCCAGACCTCCTGTTGCAGTTCGCCCGGTGTTACTCCACTTATTGAATGCTCGCGCCAGTCGAGTGATGCTGTCCAAAAGGATAAAGACGTCTTTGCCTTCTTCGGCCAGTCGCTTCGCTCGCTCAATAATCAACTGACTGATACGGATATGGCTTTCCACATCACTGTCCAGTGATGAGGAGATAACCTCGCCCTTCACCAGACGTCGCATTTCCGTAACTTCTTCAGGTCGCTCGTCAATCAACAGCACCATCAGGTGAATTTCCGGATGATTGACGCTGACGGAATGGGCGATGTCCTGCAGAAGCATCGTCTTGCCAGTTCGAGGCGGAGCAACAAGCAGGGCTCGCTGTCCTTTTCCGATCGGGCATAGCAGGTCCATCACTCGCATCGTAAGTGGTTTGGGACCCGTTTCCAGGCGAATTTGCTCAAACGGATTAATCGCGGTCAACTGATCGAAGCTACGTACCTGCATGTAGTCTTCAGGCGTATACCCGTCAATTGTTTCGATTTCCAGTAGACGAGGCCCCTGGTTGTGAGTGCCCTGCCCTACGTCTCCACGAACAAGCACCCCTTCACGAAGGCGATACCTTTCCACTAGAGAACTTGAGACAAACGGATTGGAGTCTTCGGCAGCATAATTACGCTTGGGATCCCGGAGGAAACCATAGCCGCGATTATGCAGTTCCAGAACTCCTTCAAAGGTTCCCTCAACTACTTCCGTAGAAGGTTGAATACTTCGAACTCTTCGAGGCATTCCGCCACGGTCACGACCTCCGCGGTCACGATTGTTGCCGCCCCCACCCAGCGGTTGACCACCACGGGGCGCACCTTCATTGCGACGTCCACGACCACCACGTCGCCCTCCGCCACCACCATGGCGGCCCCCGTCAGATCGGCCCCCGTCTCGGCGTCCTGAGTTTTCATAACGACCACCGCCACCGCTGCCACCTGGTCCGTCAAATCGCGACGAATCTCCACGTGATGCATGGTCGGAACCCGATCTGTCGGAACCCGATCTGTCGGAACCCGATCTGTCGGAACCCGATCTGTCGGAACCCGATCTGTCGGAACCCGATCTGTCGGAACCCGATCTGTCGGAACCCGATCTGTCGGAACCCATTCTGTCGGATCCCGATCTGTCGGATCCCATTCTGTCGGATCCCGATCTGTCGGATCCCGATCTGTCGGAACCCGATCTGTCGGAACTCGATCTGTCGGAACTCGATCTGTCGGAACTCGATCTGTCGGATCCCATTCTGTCCGAACCGGGACGATCCGGGCCACGGCGACGACGACGGCGACGACGACGACGACGTGGATCATTGTCGTTGGAGTCTCCTTCTGAATCACCGGTATATGGCCCCCGCGATTCATCAACGCTGTCTGCGTCTGACCCAAACAGCTGATCGCTCCACTTTTCCAGATCATCCTGTGGTTCAAATCGAGACGACCGGGCTTCATCCCGCGGTGGCCGGGATTCACTTCGCATAGGTCTGGCATCGTCACGGGCTGGTCGAGACTCATCCCGCATGGGGCGGGAATCGCCTTCCGGGCCACGATCGCTCCGTGACCGATCGTTCATCTGTTCGTTATCGCGACCACGGCGACCCGTTGATCGGCGTTCTGAAGAGCGAGGGGCTGGTGTCGGATCATCGTCACCAAAGTCGAGGTCATCCGTGCTGAAATAACGCATGCCAGTTTGAGATTCGACATCCGCTATTTGACGCTCGAGGCGACTGGATGTCCGCGCACTATCCGAATCTTCCGACTGTCGCGGTGCTGCGTCTTCAGAGGCTGCAGGAGTTTCACGTCGCGGTCGTCTTTCCGCTCGCACGCGACGAGCTGGTCGTTCGTCTGACCCCACCTCTGCGGCTGGCGCTTCGGCACGGGGCTCTGCATCTGCTGCAACTGCTGCTGCCGCACGCCGGCTGCGTGGAGCACGCGGCTCTCTTGGAGCAGACTCCTCGTTGTCGACCCCGGAACCAAAATCATCCGGGTTTTCACTGGGCGCCACGGCAGGCGTCTCAGCGTCATCCGAAGATGTTCGTCTGGCACGTCCAATCGGACGTCGTTCGTCCGATGTGGGGCGGGTTGCGGGCTTGCGGCGAGGACGCTGGCTGGTTCCTTCAGAATCGGAACGGCTTGTCGGCATAACAAAAAAACCTGGCAGGACAAAAGAAGGCAGGATGAGGATCTAAGCCTCATGCCACAAAAAATGCATCCAAACAGGCTGCGCGCTTCGGAAGAAGTCACTGTCTTCCTGAAACTGTCGCCTGCCACCTGGCACACCGCCGTTTGCGATGTGCCGCTGGATCCAAAACAAATTGAGAAGAATGGAGTCGTGGACGATGCCACCAGAACAACCGAAGAGCCGTCAAAGTATGTTCAGAGTTGAAACTCTGGAAAATAAACGGCACTACAGAACCCAGTGCTGCGGTGAACGAACATCACACAGAGCCTGGAGAATACGATCGACCTGCTGTTGCAGAAGCTTTTGATACTGTCGCCGTCGTATCCGTATACGAAACTGATCTTCAACATTACAGAGAACACGGAAGACACCCGGTAAGTCAGCCCGGCACCCGCAAAGTGAGCACCACTTGCACTTACCGCACATTCAGTGCGAACCTTTGTTTGATTATGTCAGCATCTGAGGATGCAACCAGCGTGACGACTCAGGAAGTTCGACGCAGGTTTCAATACTGTCGTGTTGGTTAAACACTCACTCAGAATTCTAACCCAGCCACAACACCAAGTGATAAAGACACTGCCTTGGACGGACTTAAACGCACAAGACCTGCGTCAAAACAGCCATCGAGCCACAGTACGAATCGACAGTTTGAAAAAGCTGTTGTGTCTCAGCCGATTTTCTGCCCACCACACTACCGCTTACACCCCCGCCTGTCGTTACCCCTGCTAAAGAAGCGGGTTGATCAGGACATCCAGCGCGACTGCCTTTGGATTAGGGATTTAGTTGCAAACGTGACGAAGGTTTTCAGGCCTTTTAATGGCAGATCCTTCCGGGAACGCGAATTCTCAGGAAAGAAATCTAAAATCATTCGGCCAACCAGCAAGCTCAACCAGCGTATGGAAGCTTTTCAAAGTTCCACAGAGCATTCTTCACTAATCGAATCCGCCACCCTGACACATCGTGTCACAGCGGGTGACGTTTGTCAGAGCATCTGCGGCCTGACATCATGCTAGTATTAACGGATCATTCGGCTGTGTCAATTGAACTCTTCCAATCTCCGCGAAACATTTTCAAGAGTGTTTCTCTAAATCTTGCGGATGTTTTGGCCTGGCTCGCCGCGTTTTGCACTCCGAAGAACTGTTTCAGCGGTTGCATTCGTCAAACTCGGGACGCGCGTCCACAGGTTTAATGACTCCGAGTTGGTTTCGGTTCCTGTGTGATCATCTGGCTGCCGCTCCGGTTTTCGGCCAGTTTCCCCGAGGGATTTCCTGACGGAATTTGTAGATGGCTCCGAGGGGACATTGTGGACAATACCTTCAACAGGGCCTGTCGTTGGTCTGATCTGGCCACTTCACGTGATGTATTCCGCTTTATTCGACTGAGTCGCTTTCCTGTTTTTTTCCGCAAGTTCGACAGAATCGGCCGGCGGTGGTGCACTTTGGGGGTGATTCGCAAAATCTGCCGAAATCTTCACGGTTCCATTGTCGAACACATTGGCGAAAGAACCCACGCTCTGGTTGTTGGATAGTCTGCACCCACGTTCATGGCATTTCGATTCGCCGGTCGAATCCTGAGATGCTCGGAGCAGCATGATGACTAAAGCGTGTGAGCGATCCGTGACGGATTTCATATTTGCGAAAGGTCGTTGTATGCGTTATTTCTCCGCGCTGACTTTGGTGACTGCTTTGACAATTGGCTCTGCTGCGTTTGCCGGTGAAGCCGCCGTTCATGTGTTGCCTGCGGCTTCGTCTGCGAAGCCAGTCCCGGTGCAGGCAGTTTCATCCCGAACCGTCTACTCTGCCGCTCCTCGCCCAAAGCAGACTTTTTTCGGAAAAGTCATGGATCTTGAGCGACGCAAGAATGCATGGCTCAGAAGAACGTTTCTGGGCCGGTAATTCCAACAGGATCGACCGGCGGGGCTGACTCGATAGTGCCGACCGCCAGTGTCGTATTCTGCTGAAAATTCATTGTCTAAATCCGAAGGCATGAAGTGTCTGATTCTCAGACCTTCATGCCTTCCTGATTTCTGGCGACTCTGAAGACGCAGTGATGGAGTCAGTCTCGTTTTCCAGGCCGTCCGGGGCGTGGCCCTGGCTTGCGCGGGCTCCGCATGGCAGCATCCGGGCGTTCGTTGCCAACCCTGGAAATCTGCAGTTGGCGTCCTGAGATCCAGACCTTCTTTAATGTCTGGAAAATCTCGGGAGGCATGCCCCCTGGCAAGTCTACCGTACTGTGATCATCGTGGATCTCAATCCGGCCGATTCGATTGCTATCGAGTCCTGCTTCGTTGGCGATCGCTCCGACAATGTTGCCCGGCTTGACCTGGTGAGAGTGGCCAACTTCAATACGATAGGTTTCCATGCCCTCGTCTCGGCGTCTTGCCGGTTCCCTTCGAAACCCACTATTGCGATCCTGAAACTCAGGAGACTCTTCACTCTGACGCCGCTGGGGCCGACGGTCATCACCTTGTCCGGGGCGTCTGTCACGATCACCGAATCTGTCACGATCACCAAATCTGCCGCGGTCGCCGAATCGGCCTGGTGCTGAACTACCAGAGAAGCCGCGGCTGTCGCGGTCTTTTCCCATGCGTCCTCGTTGCTCATCAAATGCAGCCTGCTGATATTCCTCTCTTGTCAGCAGCGGTTTGCCGCCGGACGAGAGTACAGCGAGTGCCGCAATGACTGTTTCGTCAGGCAATTCAGGGTTTTCCCGCTTGAAATGCTGCATGATGGAGAGCATAGATTCCATCTGCGGGTCGGCCATGGCGTCGCGGATCTTCTGGTGAAAACCGGAAATCCGCTGTTTGTTGATCACTCGATTGGTTGGCAGATCCATCGGTTCAATCTGCTGTCGAGTCGCTCGCTCAAGGCTGATCAGAATCCGACGTGCTTTCGGGTGCACAAATAAGATGGCTTCTCCGCTGCGTCCAGCCCTGCCCGTTCGTCCGATTCGATGGACATAAGCTTCGCTGTCGCCAGGAAGATCATAATTGATCACATGGCTAATCCGCTGAACGTCCAGTCCTCTGGCTGCGACATCCGTTGCCACAACGACATTTAATCGGCCGGACTTAAGATGTTCAATGATGCGTTCACGCTGGGCCTGAGCCACATCGCCATTGAGCGCCGCGGCTTTGTGCCCATGCTGGCTCAGAAACTCGGCGAGTGGTTCTGTGGAACTTCGCAGCTTGACGAACACGATCACACCGTCAACAGGTTCTGCTTCCAGTAATCGTGCCAGGGCCACTTCTTTCTGGTACTGTGCGACAACCACATAACGCTGCCGAATAGTATCCGCCGTTGCGGATTTCTGACGAATCGTGACTTCTGAGGGATTCTTCAGGTATTGCTGGGCAATTCTGCGGATCGAATCCGGCATCGTTGCAGAGAACAAGGCGATCTGTCGCTGCTCCGGAAGTTGCGACAGAACCCACTCAACGCTTTCCGCAAATCCCATCCGCAGCATCTCGTCTGCTTCATCCAGTACCAGACAACGCAGACCGGTCAGATTCAATGAGCCACGGTTCATGTGATCCATGACTCGACCAGGTGTGCCGACCACGACATGCACGCCGCTTTTCAGCTGGCTGAACTGCGGTTGATACGCAGCGCCACCGTAAATTGCCACGACCCGGAGATCTCTCAGATTTGCCGCATACCGTTCAAATGCTGCGGCCACCTGCACAGCCAACTCCCTCGTCGGCACAAGTACCAGAACCTGGGGTTTCCTCAGGCTGAGTTCAATTTTCTGAAGAAGCGGAATCGCAAAGGCCGCAGTTTTTCCTGATCCGGTCTGGGCCTGTCCAAGGACATCGCGGCCCTGCATCAGCAGTGGTATCGTCTGCGCCTGGATGGGCGTCGGCGTGGCGTAACCAAGCTCCCGGACAGCTCTCCTTAATGGTTCTGACAGCCCCAGACGATCAAACTCAGTGTCAGTGTTTTCGGGAGGCAATTCCGGGTTCGTTTTCTCGGAGACAGCGACAGGGGCGACACCCGCGTGTCGCACTGGCACCGCCGCTGGCACAACGACTTTCACCGGCACTTGCACTTGTGCTGGCACCGGCGCTGGCACTTGTGCTGGCACCGGCACCGGCGCTATTACAACGGCCTGCACCGGCACTGCCTCTAAAGGTGACTGAGAATTTGCCACGCTGTCCGTTTTTTCCTCAGACGCATTGCTGGCCGGCAATGCTGCAATTGGACTCTGAAAATTTTGCATGTCTTCAGCCTTGTCTTCCGACGGATCGCAGGCGAGCACTTCCGTCGTTGAATTCTGAGAATTCACTGCGCTGTCCGTGTTTTCTTCGGACGCATTGCTGGCAGGCAATGCTGCAATTGGTGTCTGCAAATTCGACATGTTTTCAGTTCTTACTTCCGGTGGATTGCAGGCGAGCACTTCCGTCGTTGAAGTCGGCGAATTCGCGATGCTATCCGTATTTTCTTCGGACGGATTGCTGACGGGCAACGCTGCGAATGAAGTCTGAAAATTCGACACGTCTTCAGTTCTTACTTCCGGTGGATTGCAAGCGTGCAACTCGGTCGTTGAAGTCTGAGAATTCGACATGTCGTCCGTGTTTTCTTCTGTGATCTGCTGTTCTGTTGTCATGAATTTCCACAGGAGACGTAGCCTCCTGACCTGATTCAAACGCGGCTCTGTGAATGATAACTCACTCAATCAGGATGCCCGTCGAGGGGACAGGCTGTTCTCTGAGAAGTGAGACGGTGCGGTAGAACTCTGTCAGCGTCCGGAATGCCGTCTGCGCAGAATTCGTTCTCGGAACTTGTCCGGAGAAATTCCGGGTTTACTTCGGGAGGCCTTCTGCCTTCCGGGGACTGACGAAAGGACTCCGTCTTTGCCGAAGCCCTTTGTCCCCGGATCGTTCTGATCCATCAGAAACAGCGTGGTTCAATTGCGTTCTTTATTACGATCGGGCGCTCCGGCCGGACGCCGCCTTCGACGTGGCTGCGGACGATCGGTTGCAGTACCTTCCTTGTCTCGCTCACGCTGGAAAATACCTTCACCAAAATCCACTTCGGAAGGCCTTTGCCCCGCCGGTCGATCCCGGAACTGTCGTGGTGGAAAGCCTGGCGGCCTCTCGCTTCGACCGGCTTCCGGTCTCTGGCGTCCTTGCGATCCCTGTTCTGGCCGAACTCGTGGTCTTCCACCAGTGCTGCCTGACCCTGCTGGCCGGCCTGCCGGGCCTCGTTCCCGATTTCCTTCAGGTCGCCTTGATGGGCCGGAAGCTGGATCCTGTCTACGTCGGGCTTCGTGCCCGTGAAACCGTCTGGCTCCGGAATCACTGGTTTCAGGCTGCGCTGACGAACGCGAAGATCTGTCAGACGGACCATCATTGCTGCGTCCACGACTTCGCGGGCCCCCCTGGCGTCGCTCACGGCTGTCGTCCCTTGAGCCTTCACCAGAATGGGACGAACTGTCCGACTGGAAGCTGGCAATGTCTATTCCCTCGAGCGATTGCTGAGGAATCGTGAAGCCAATCAGTTTCTCAATGCTTTTCAGCATCCTGCGCTCTTCGGGATCACACAGTGACACGGCAATTCCGGTCGCTCCTGCCCGACCCGATCGTCCGATGCGATGAACGTAGGTTTCTTCTTCGGTTGGCATGTCGTGATTAAAGACATGGGAAACCTGATCCACGTCAATTCCACGGGACGCAATATCCGTGGCGACAAGAATCGGAGGTTGAGTGCTTTTGAATTCTTCCAGAATTCGCTGACGCCTGTTTTGGCTTTTATTGGCGTGAATCGCTTCTGAGCGAAGTCCAGCCTGATTCAAATGCCTGACAATTCTGTCAGCTCCATGTTTGGTGCGGCTGAAGACGATCGTTCGGGATGGTGCCATCCGCTGTATCAATTCGATGAGTAATCGAGTTTTTTGTTTCTGCGGTACGATGCAGACGGTTTGCTGCACAAGCTCCGTGGTTTTCCTGCGTGGTTCGATTGAGATGCTGACGGGGTCGTGCAGCATGGAATCAGCGAGCTCACGTATTTCCGGCTTCATCGTTGCCGAAAACATCAGGGTCTGCCGCTTCTTGGGGATTTTTTGAAGAATTCGTCGAATGGCCGGAAAGAATCCCATGTCAAGCATGCGGTCGGCTTCGTCAAGCACGAGCACCTTGAGACCCTCAAGATTGACATAGCCCTGTTGCATCAGGTCAAGCAGCCGGCCGGGAGTCGCAACAACGATGTCCACGCCCGCCTTCAAGGCACGTACCTGCGGTTGTTGTCCAACACCGCCGTACATTGTCGCCACGCGTACGGAGGCAAAAGCCCCGTAGTTCATGAAACTTTCATGAATCTGAATGGCCAGTTCTCTTGTGCTGGCCAGCACAAGCACCTGAATCCGACGAGGACCTGCAGATCTTCGGTCAGCGGAAAGGTGAATTTGATGCAGGAGCGGCAGCGCGAAGGCAGCCGTCTTCCCCGTTCCGGTTTGAGCAATGCCGACAACGTCTCGGCCGGATAGCACGGCCGGAATGGCTTGCTGCTGAATAGGTGTAGGAGTGCTGTAGCCTTCCTGAGCGACAGCGCGCACCAGCGGCTCAACGAGCCCGAAGTCTCTGAATGTCATAACGGTCCCTGGGTCAAAGTAAAACATTCCCAGGACCGTATGCTGTGAAACCGCAGAAAAATTACGGTTTCTGTCACGCTTGGAACTGGCAGTCGTTCAGCGGCTTTCCGCAAACGAAACTGAATGCTTTTGCAGGTATGGTCGACACCCCGTGAGCGATCAACGATGACAAATGCGATGCACCGAAGAAACGACGCTTACAGTCCTGGTGGACACCTGAACCTGCTCTTCGCCCAGTATAGCAGAGAATTTTCAAAGTTACAGCCGAATTCATGTCTGGACATTATTTCAGGCAAAATGTCCGAAAGATCGGATTTTGTTGATCCTGATTCCAATTTGCATCACTTGCCGCCCTTCAGGGATATAGTAACTGCAAGGCGGCTCGCCAACAAAGCGGCAGGCATCCACGCATTTGTTTACCGATTTCATTCCAACTACAATCCGCTTCCGCACAACCTGCCTTCGCTGGATCGCTCTTTATGTCTGAATCAGTCGTTCCGCAGATACCTGCGTTCCTGCAGCCTCTGAATTCGCAGCAACGGATGGCTGTCATGCACAGCGAATCCCCGCTGCTGATCATTGCAGGAGCAGGCACCGGGAAAACAACGACGCTGGCCAATCGTGTCGCATGGCAAATTGCCTCTGGTGTCGACCCGTCACGAGTCCTGATGCTGACGTTCACGCGACGCGCAGCTGCAGAAATGCTGCGCAGAGTCGAATCGATTCTGCTGCAACTGGATCCAGCAACCGTCAAGGATCCGTCCGTTTGTCAGCGGTCGGCCATTCGACGCATTCGTGGCGGAACATTTCATTCGGTTTCCACCAACCTGCTGCGACGCCATGGTCACCTGATTGGGCTGCATCCGGATTTCACAATCCTTGATCGCGGTGATTCCGAAGATCTCATGAATCTGGCTCGCACGCAACTCAATCTGCCCAAATCCGCAAACCGCTTTCCTCTCAAAGCCACCTGCCTCGATATCTACAGCCGCTGTGTCAACACTCAGTGTTCACTTGAGCATGTTCTTCAGAAGTGGTTTCCCTGGTGTGTTGAACATCAGGAACAACTTGGAAAGCTGTTCAGTATCTTCACGGAAACCAAGGAAAAGCAAAGGGTTCTGGACTTTGATGACCTGCTGCTGTTCTGGAACGCCCTGGTGGCAGATCCGACGGCCGGTGCTGTTGTGCGAAGTCAGTTCAGCCGCATCATGGTTGACGAGTATCAGGATACGAATGTGCTTCAGGCCGAGATTCTGAAAAATCTCTGCCCGGATGGCACTGGTCTGACCGCCGTCGGCGATGACGCTCAGTCCATTTACTCGTTTCGCGCTGCCACTGTGCGAAACATCCTTGACTTTCCTGAACAGTACCCCAATTCCGCTTTGATCCCTCTGGAGCAGAATTATCGCAGTACCCCAAGTATCCTGGGGGTCACCAATCGTGTGATTGCCGAGGCGGCCGAACGCCACCGAAAAGAACTCTGGTCCTCCCGCGCTGATAGCTCAAAACCGCAACTTGTGACCTGCGCTGATGAAGATGCTCAGAGTGAATATGTTATCGACCGCATTCTGGAACGGCGTGAAAAAGGCGTGGCACTAAAACAGCAGGCCGTACTTTTCCGAGCGTCCCATCACAGCATGGCCCTGGAAGCGGAGCTTGGACGGCGAAACATCCCCTTCGTGAAGTACGGAGGCCTGCGGTTCCTGGAAACTGCGCACGTCAAAGACCTCATTTCCTTCCTCAGACTTGCCGAAAATCCACTGGATACTGTGGCTGGTTTCCGAGTGCTTGTGCTGCTGCCGGGAATTGGGCAGGCAAAGGCTTCCACACTGCTGGATACGCTGCGCGGTGCTGGTGGTCAATTCGATGCATGGGAATCCTGGACTCCACCGAACTCCGTCCGCGATCTGTGGCCGCAACTCCTTCAACTGCTTCGGCAGCTGCAGGGGAGAAGCCGGGATTCTGAAGCCAGTGTGTCGGCAGATATCTACGCCGTTCGCTCGTATTACACACCGTTGCTGGAGTCGGCTTACGATAATGCCGCAGCACGCGTCAATGATCTCAAACAGCTTGAGTCCATTGCCGCAAGGTACCAGTCGCGCAGCGAGTTCCTGTCAGAAATGGCTCTGGATCCACCTACGTCCACTCAGGAACTTCCCGCCGATCCCTTCCTGGACGAAGACTATCTGGTCCTCAGCACGATTCATTCCGCCAAAGGACTCGAGTGGGACTCGGTCTTTGTCATTCATGCGGCAGACGGCAATATTCCTGCGGATATGGCGACCGGCAGTGCTGAAGAAATTGAGGAAGAACGCAGACTGTTCTATGTGGCGATGACGCGGGCGAAAAATCACCTGACCGTGATGCGACCGGAACGCTATTACTTCCACAACCGCCATCGCAGTGATCAGCATTCACTCAGCAAAGTCACCCGATTCCTGACACCCGCCGTTCAGGCTCTGATGGATCACGTTTCGCATGGCCTGCCGCAGGGAGCGGAAAATCGCGGCTCCTCAAATCTGATCCAGGGGGATACGTCCGAAATTCGACGTCGAATCTCAAAACTCTGGGGCTGAAAATCACGCCCACGCATCAGCAGACGCGGTACCTGTCAGGCAGCGACCATCTGCAAGGAAATCGACAGGCTGCGGATGCCATTCAGGCTGCGCAGGACAGGCCTGCTGAAGCAGCCATGCGGCCAGATTCTGCCTCGCTGCATGGCGATAGCCGACATAGCTGGTGCAGAGCCGCGGGTTGACTTCAATGATTGTCGCCTGCAGCCCCCTCTGACAGTCCCTGTACACACACATGTCGGCGCCCAGCCAGCCAGAAAACGGACCGATGGCGTTTGCCAGTGCCAGGGCCATTGGTGCTATCGCCGCGGCATGCTCTGCATCACAGGGCACTTTGCCCCCGCGATAGCGCAGCGCTGACTCTTCCATTTCAATCGTCTGGTTCCCCGCCGGAAGAATGATCGGGGGCCGATTAACACCACCGCCGATCAGGCTGACCGAACAGGCCGTTCCGCGAACATAGGGCTGACAGACCCAACCACTTTCAGGTAAGGGTGAGGACTGCCGAGACATTCTTTTTGCTGTATGGAATGTCTGCGGCGTCATCGGGATCAATCGCACATTTTCACACCCCACGCCGTCTCGCGGCTTGATGACCGCCATGCAGTCCTCGCGGCCATCTTCACACTCTGTGTTCTGCGCCGCAGCATCCATTTCACGCACTGAAGACAGGCTGGCTGCGGCCTGCTCGCTCAGAGCGAATGTTTCCGGCGTGGGCAGCTGATGACGCTGCAGCCAATGAGCGGTTTCGAGCTTGTCGGAAAACGTCGCCGCCAGCTGCCACGGGAGATTCAGGCTGACAGTTCCTGTCCAGATATCACTTTGTACGACCTGCAGTCGTCTGACAAGTGTCCCGGCGGATTCCGGCGCAATGATCATGACGGCGTCGACAGTAGCCGGCTCTGGCTCTGGATTTTCCAGCCAGCGCTGAACGGAACGCTGATTGCTAAAAACACGAACATTCGGCGACAGGCTCATCTGCGTTTTTAGCAGCGAGACGGCCGAACAGGACAGCAACAGCGAAATGCTGAGATCCGGGAGCTTTGCGGCATCCGCCAGCAATGCCGACACCATGGCTGCGGCTTCATTTCTGAGCGAGGCGGTCGCCTGATCCCACGCCTCGGTACACGCCAGCAGTTCTTCGATAATCAGAATGCTGCGAATGCGGCCCACAGGACGCCCTACCCTTTCTGGACGGCGGTGAACACGGTGTACTCGCCTAACTTATGGGCCTGAACATTATTGAACAGCTGCTTCATACGAGCCTCCTGCCATTCCACGGGTTTTGTGACAATATGGATTCGACCACCCGGCCGCAGTGATTTTTTTGCGGTTTGCAGAAAGAGCTCGGCAATTCGAAAGTCGGAATAATACGGGGGATTGCCAAGCAGCAGGTCCCATGTGCCCGGTTCCGGGACGGCGCCTTCGGATGTCAGCAGAGTCTTAATGCGTGTGTTGCCATTCAGGGCTGCTGTCTGAGCCGTGCACTGGACGGCTCGGGCATCACTGTCAACGGCCAGAAGTTCAGCGTCGGGAAAGCTGGTCGCCGCTGCAATGGAAACAGCACCGCACCCGGCCCCCATCTCGACGATTTTTCGGGGGGCAGGACCAGTCACCGCGGCCGGGTCTGTCAGCAGCAGCAGCGAGCGAATCAAGGCCCTCGCGCCACCGTCAAGCTTTCGGTGACTGAAGACCCCGGGACGGCTCTCGCACGTCAGGACCTGATCCTGATGACGAATGCTGAAGCGGGCTCGGAAGCCCCGAGTTTTTTTGATTGGTTGTGCGCGTGTGGCGATGAAAAGCACTCCATGGGCTGACTTACGGATCTCCACGGTTGCGTACAGGGCCTTCAGTTGCGATTCCAGCCATTTTCCCTTGAGATTGTTGGTGGAGACGAAGAGCTTGCCACCGGGCTGGAGACGTGCGTGCAACGTCTGAAACATTTCCTGAGCGACCTCTGAGGAATCGCCGGTCAGCGTTGGAAACACCGCACAATTATACGTCTGTTCCGGGGGATCGGCAGCACAGGTGATGTGGATCTGCCGGGTTCCAGCAGATGCGTCCGCATCGTGAAAGCTATGCAGCGTGCGGCTGAAAAAATGCTCGGGGGTGAAAAAGGTGAAACTGAGATCTTTACGGGCTTCGCGGAGTGCTGTAGCCAGTGTGGTTCCATGCATCAGAACGGTCAGCACCTCCGGACCACTCAACTGAGAAGCACAGTCCAGAATCAGTCGATCGGACCAGGATTTCAGAGGACGGGAGGGGGTCGGTTTGCTGCCTGAGTTGCCAGTCTGTCGGCGCGAGGATTTCATAATTGGACTTTTGAGTGCGATCAGCAAAGAGCCCGATCGCTCGGTTGCACCCGCTTGACGGGTCCTTGTTATGGAGCACGAAACAATCCGTGTCCGGAAGTATACAGAATCTCAGCGAGTGGTCATTTTAACGCTGGCTCCGGGAATGTGACTACGATCTGGCTTTCACCGCCATCCGTATTCAGCACCACGGGGATTTTCCAGAGTCCGGTTGCGAGGCGACACAAGCCAGCGCCGTCGGCTGAACAGTATCCATAAGACACCTGCAGGATCATTGTGGACTCACCAGGCTGGCCTGTCATTGGAAGTGTGAATTCCGCAACCTGGCCCTCACCTACCGCCGCTTCCTCCCGAATACCGAGGGCTTCTGCGGGAATCAACGTTTGTGTGCCCTCAGAAAAAATACTCCACGTCACGGGAAACATGTCGTTGCGTTTGTAGCCTTCCGGGATTTTGAGCTGCACAGAGAACTTCAGCGAGGCACCGACGGCCAGCTTTTGAGCAGGCAGCACGACCGCGTCGGCCAACTCCGGCAACTTTGCAGACGCGGCCGCTGCAGGTGGTGTGAGCCCGGTGATTTCCAGTACAGTTACGGTTTTGTCTGCCAGACCGGCCGTGAGAATTCGATGATTGTTGGTGTCTGCAATAAAGAGGCGACCGTCAGCAATAGAGAGGCCACCGGGTTCATTCAGTTGAGCTGGTGTAATTGCGATCCCCGGTTTTCCATCGCCAATCCATGATGTCACGGCGTTATCGGCAAGTGTCAGCTGCCGAATCCGATGGTTGTACGAGTCCGCGATGTACAGGGTGTTCCCGTCAATTGCGATCCCCAGTGGATGCTGAAAACGGGCGACGTCGCCAATTCCATCCTGATCGCCAAATGCGAACAGAGACTGGCCACGCGGCAGCTCTGATGTGCCGGCGAGCGTGGTGACTTCCCCCGTTGGATCCACTGGTACCTTGCGAATGGCAGACCCCTCGCTGTCGACGACATACAGAAACCTGCCTTCAGTATCCAGGACGATCTCCGATGGCTGGGCAAAAGCTGAGGTGGCGAGGGGACCGTTGGTGACGTCCTCCCGACCACTGCCCGCATAGACGCTGATGGAATCACTGCCAATTTTGTGTGACCAGATCTGATGGGGGCCGGCCATGGCGATGTACAGTGTTCCCTGAGCCGAGGCGATTGACCAGGGACTGTTTATGGGTGTTTCCAGCAGCAGACCACTGTCAGGAAGGCCCGGATTTCCCTGCCCACCAGTTCCTGCCAGAGTGGAAACAGTGCTGGTCTCCAGATTGATGCTGCGAATCAGATGGTTTTCCGTGTCAGCCACGTACAGCGTGTTTCCGACCAGGGCCGTTCCCTGCGGGCGCTGAAATTCGGCTTCCTGAAAACTGCCGTCCCTGCGCCCCGAACGACCGCTTCCAATGACCGATTTCAATTCGCCAGTCAGGCTGGTGATGATGATGCGATTATGATTGCTGTCAGTGATGAACAGGCGTTGCCCGGCAGTATCTGCAAGTACCTTGCCAGGATACCTTAGTGCTGTCGGCTGAACTTTTGCCGATTCCATTTCAAAGACAATTGGCGTTTCGTTCAGCGTTCCTCGACTGCGATGATAACGGATCAGTTGTCCAATCACGTTGTCCAGCAGTTCACGATGCCCTTCGCCACTTTGCGAGCCGCAGTAGTTGCCTTCGGGATCGATGAGCGAAATTGTTGGCCATGCCCGCGTACCGAATTTTCTCCAGATCAGCATGTCGCTGTCATTCACAACAGGATGCTGTATCTCGTAACGCATGATGGCGTCTCGGATGTTCTGCGAGTCTTTTTCGTTGTCGAACTTGGCCGAATGGACTCCGATCACCACCAGCTGGTCACCATACTTTTCTTCAAGATACTTCAAATCCGGTAGCACATGCATGCAGTTAATGCAGCAGTAGGTCCAGAAGTCCAGCAGGACCACCTTTCCTTTTAGTTCTGCCAGATCAATCGGTCGGGCGGTATTCAGCCACTCGGTGCCACCGTCCAGAATTCCTGCGGGAACTTTAATGGCTTTCGGGAACGGATTCTCCGGTGCGGCCTCGTCCGGCTGACCAGCCGCGGGATTTTTCGGGGAAGCCGGGGAGGCAGAGTCCGGAGGATTCTGAAATGTGGCCGCCGCTGTCGTGCCATGACACAGGTACAGAAAACAGCACAGAGAAAACAGAACACGTGGCAGGAATTGGTTCATGGGGAATTGTCCAGCGGCACAGAGGAATGCTGCGGTGGGAAACCGCTC
Source organism: uncultured Planctomycetaceae bacterium (assembly GCA_903871805.1). GTDB lineage: Bacteria > Planctomycetota > Planctomycetia > Planctomycetales > Planctomycetaceae > SXXK01. The sequence goes on from CAIQIE010000313.1 coordinate 34,166, forward strand.
GCCGTCTGCATCCGGATCAGTTCACCCATGCGGGGCACAGTCGCGAAGACACCAGACAGTGATGGTTCCAGAGTAGCAGGAGACATCAGAATCATGTGGAATCATACGGTGGCCCGTCGGAACATTGAAGCCACACGGCCCCGACGGCTCTACCTGCGGACCGGAGTCATTCGCAGATCATCCATGTCAAGTTGTCCGATTGCCCCATTCAGGCCGATGCGGATGATCATTTCACGAGCGTTCGCCGGCACGGGGACCAGCGATTTTGCGTCCTGCCAGTCCAGTGTTCCCCGCCACCTGCCCAGCACGACGGAAGAGATTTCCCGCCGGACATTGTCGTAAAAATGGACGACAATCGCCGCCTGGTCTTCGGGCCTGGGGCCGGGAACCACGGACTTGTACCGGATCCAGTAGTGCAGATGCAGGGCGCCGACGTTGCGGCCATCGATCGCCGTGCCCTGCAGGGCATGCGAAATTCCGGTGTGATCAGAATTCTCAAAACGCAGGAACCGATCCCCCTCCATGGGTCCTTCTTCGGAGATCGATGCGTTTCTTTGGTAGTGCCAGCCATCTACCCGGCCATCCTCATTGGAATCGACTTCAAATGACCCATTGATAATAGCGGGGTTCAATGCGTCCGGCTGCACCCGACGCTGCTCTTCAGATTCTCCAGTCATCGGAACAAACAACGTCGAAATCAGTTTCTCGTCGTGCAGCTCCCCATTTTCTTTACGAAACAGGTGAAACGCCTGCTGGTAACGCTCGCCAAGTGGAATGATCATGCGACCGCCTTCCTTCAGCTGGTCGACCAGAGGCTGCGGCACGTTTTCCGGGGAACAGGTGACGATGATGCGGTCGAACGGCGCATGTTCGGGCCAGCCTTTGAATCCGTCGCCGTCCATCACGTGAATGTTGGTGTAACCCAGATCCTTAAAGCGTTTGGTGGCCTGCTTTGCAAGGGGAGAGACAATCTCAATGGTGTACACGTCCTTCACGATCGCTCCCAGTACCGCAGCCTGGTAGCCACTGCCGGTTCCGATTTCCAGCACCCTGTCTTCGGGCTGCGGGTCGAGCGATTCCGTCATATACGCGACGACATATGGCGGGGAAATCGTCTGCTGATGGCCAATTGCCAGAGCTGTATCTTCGTAGGACCGAGCACGATCGGCCGTTCTGACAAATTCATGACGCGGGATTTTCCGCATGGCTGACAACACCCGCGGGTTCGTGATGCCTTCCGCTTCCAGTGCGGTCTGGACCATGGCTTCACGAAGCAGTTCCCATTTCTGCTGCTGGGAGCATGCCTGGGGCATGATGGGGATCAGCAGGCAAACAGCAGCAAGCCGCGGTAACAGGTTCGTCATCCGCAGATTTCTACCTGCTACTGCCGAGATTCTGATGCGGCAGATCCGAGAAATTCCCTGCGCCGTCGGTCTAAACGAGAACATAGGTCGCATCCATGTCAACAAAAATCCGAAATTTTCATGGTCTGGCAACCTGATTTATATCGGTCGTTTCGGCCTGACTGAACCGAATTTCCCGACAACCGCCTCGTGTTTCCAGCGTTCCTGGTCCGTCCTCGGATGGGTTACTCCGGCTATTTTGCCACTCAACAGCCCGTTGCACTCCTCGCGCTGGCCGCGTCAGCCCCCAGGCCCTGTCATTGCCGACGCACGAGGGAACCGCGTTCGTGCGTAAAACAGCCATCAACGCCGGCCCACGCACCCCGACCGGCGGGGCCAGAAAATCGCCTGTGGTTAGCGGAGCACCACCGCCAGAATCGGCTCCCCCCTGCCTGCCATGGTTTTGTGAAAAATCTGTTTTTTTACTTGTTTTTTCATCGCAGGTGCATGGCACCGGATAGGCGGCAGCTGGCAGGCGATCCTGGTGCAAACCCCGCAATTGCAGAACACCGGCCAGCTGTGCGGAACCGCCCGTCAAAACCATGTGTTTTTCGCGGTATTCCCACCAAAGGTGCATGGCACGTGGTGGGCTCCCGTAGCTGCCACCTGTGCTGCAATTGCAGGTGGTCCCTGTTCGCGCGGGACGCTGTAAAAGCGTGTGTTTTTCCTTGTATTTTGACCAAAGGTGCATGGCACCCAATATGGCCGGAAGCCTTCAGAAAATACGAACCCGAAGCGTCAGTGAGGCATTACTTGCAGCGAAGTGCCTCGCCCCATCGCGTGTCCTCGCTGGCGCTTCGGGTTGGTATCTGCGGCGGTAATTTCTCAATGCGCACAGCTTCGGCGAATATGTACGAATATGTACACTGTCCAGCGAATTTCAGGTCGTATACTCCGAATTCAGGCGGACATATTCGGCGGTCAGGTCAGATGTCCAGAACCGGATCGCTTCCGTTCCTGAACACGGTCCGCCACTTACCACAAGGTCCAGATGCACGTCTCGCTGCGTTTTCATTTGCCTGGACAGTTCCGCGGCGTCGAATTTGACCGGGGTTCCGGCTTTGTAAACTTCTGTGCCGTTAATCTTCAGCGACACAAAGGCCGTATCAAAATCCACTCCGGCGTAGCCTGCGGCGGAAACAATGCGGCCCCAGTTCGGATCACCTCCCGTGACGGCCGTTTTGACGAGCGCACTGTTGGCGATTTCCTTCGCCATTCGCCACGCGGCCTCCCGCGTCGCCAGCCCGGTGACGTCAATCGTAATGAAGTGGTCTGCTCCCTCGGCGTCGCGAATAATGCTGGTCGCCAGATGCTGACAGACAACTCGTACGGCTTCCCGGACCTTCTGCAAATCGTCCGGAGTCAATGTCAACTGCGCCGCGCCGTTGGCCAGCAGCAGGACCGTATCACTGGTACTCATGTGACCATCCACACTGATGCAGTTGAAGGTGCGGTCGACGCCGGCTTTCAGAATCTCAGTACACTGCAACTGCGTTAAGGGCGCGTCCGTCATAATCACGCCCAGCATCGTCGCCATGTTGGGCGCAATCATCGCCGCGCCCTTGCAGACCCCGGAGACCCGCACCGTGCCTCCGCTGACAGCCACATCGCAGGACGTGAGTTTCGGGAAGGTGTCGGTGGTCATGATGGCCGTGGCGGCGTTCAAAAAATGCTGGTCTGTGTTCCCAAGCTGGGCCACTGCCTGCGGAATACCCTGCAGAAGCAGCGGCATTGGCAATGGCACTCCAATCACACCGGTGGAACAGACCAGCACGTCGGTCGCCGCACATCCCAGTTGCCCCGCCAGTTCGGCGGTCATGGTTTCGGCATTTGCAATGCCAGGTTCTCCGGTGGCGGCGTTCGAGTTGCCGGAATTGATGATCACGGCTCGCGCTGTGGCTGAGGGCACTCGGCGACGTGATACGATCACTGGTGCTCCGCAGACCTTGTTGGTCGTGAAGACTCCTGCGGCTGCGGCCGGCGTTTCCGAGACGAAAAGTGAGAGATCCGGTTTTCCGCTGGCCTTGATCCCGCAAGTGTACCCGGCTGTCTGAAAACCACGTGGTAGGGCTGCCTGCGTCGACATGGGGCAAACCAATCTGGCTGAAGGTCTGAGAGCTTTGTCTGAAAAGAAATCCGCTGAATCTTCAGGACAGAGTTTCCGCGGGAGGCGACTTGTAGCGAAACAGGGAACGCCGGAAAAGTGGAAGCTCCCGGGATCCCGATGTCGGGCTGTTTTCGCGGCATTTCGGCCTGGCTTTGCTGCGGTCGCCTCGATGGTGGCCGTTGAATTCCACGGA
>CAIQIE010000314.1 GCA_903871805.1 uncultured Planctomycetaceae bacterium
GCAGCCAGGATCGTTCAGTGATTCTTGTCGCCCGAAAAAACCCCGGCGGCGAGAGGAAACACGTTGCAATTCACAGCGCTTTGCAGAATCACAAATACGCATCTTGTCTGATCCTTGATCGTGAAACCGCACGGGATTTGTTTAATAGACACCAGGCCATGCAGTAATATGACTATTCTGTCTCTATCGTAAGTGCGTCCGAGTCGGCTCCATCGTCCACGCTTGTGCTCGTTGTGACCTGGTATTTTGCGACACCCTTTGATCATGAATTTGCAGAGAACGTTTACTGCCTCAAGAATGAGTCCCGGGTCCATGGATCAGCTCGAAGTGATGAAGGCAGGCGTCTTCTCGGAGAGAAAATGGAAAACCGATTGCTGATCAGATCATGCGTTGCTCAGGCGTAGAATCTCCCGAAGTCCTTCGACTGTCAGATACGGTGGGCGGTGCAGCATGCGATGACAGTTTGAACACACAATTGCAAGCTGATTCAGGGTTATTGTTGACTCTTCCTTCAGTGTGCTGATAGGTATTCTGTGATGGCATTCAGCAAATCCTCGGCCAATTTCGCCGTAGGTATCGCAAAAGTCAAAGCCACAAGCTTCACACTGCAAGCAACCAGTCTTGGCGAGTACATGCCTCTTCTTTTGCTGAATTGCTTCCGCGTTCCGTTCAGCCTCGTGATGCATCCTGAGATTTCGCTGTCCCTCCCGAAACTGCTCTTCCGGGTCGATCTGTGGAACTGGCTTTGCAACTTTTTCAGGAACGAGCGAAGCCGGGCTCACAGATTTTACCTGCGGGCCCGTCATGGGTATACCGTGCTTCCGGCGGCAGTGCTGTGATGCACAGGAAATCCACTCAAAGACACCTTCGGGGAAATCGCTCTCACTAAGGTTTAGCTTCCCCATATCGCGGTCAGTCTCATTGCCATGAAAGGCCGACCTGAATGGCTTGCCTTCTCCGATGAGTCCAGCATTCGGGTCGAGGTGCAGGTACAAATCGATCGAACCATTTGCTTTGGCCACGATTCTCGCCATGCAGAGGTTGCTTTTGCCACTGCCTCGAATCCATCCGACTCGAACCTCTCGGCCCTTATTCATGTTGACGGGGTAGACTACTGCTCCGTGTTTACAGAGTTCTGAGCGTGCATCTGTCTGGAGGCGTTTAAAAAGCCGAGACGCGGATTCATTCCAGTTTTGAAACATTCCACACTTTCTCTGTAAGGCCGCCTGGGGACTCTGTGAGAATCGCAGAAAATAGATGGCTCCGATATATTCTGGAGCCACTGTCGAAATCTGTGTCTAAACGCAAGCTTGAAAGACGGCGGTGTATTGGAATTGTCCTGCTTTACAAGGATATTTAAGAGGCGTAGCAAAAAGCATCTCTCCCATGCAGGACAATACCAAGGACAACGATTTGGGAATAGCCAATCACGTACCTGATTCGTGGACTTCGTGCAGTGGAAGACGGCAGTGCGGGGCGGGATCGCATCTGAGGAACGCAGGCTTCAATGGGCGTGGCTCTGAGATGCTTTTTTCAGGGACGGTCCGACTCCGGGACCGTCGCGGCTCATCAGGTACAGCTTGGGGCTGGACCGGTTTCTACCGCCGGTGTTCTCGTGCTGATGTTGCCGGTGGTTTGCCTCTGCTGGTCGTTCGATATTGCTGGGTTCGCCAGTGAAACTCGGAGTGGATTGTTTCGACGGAGTGACTTGCCACGAGTTGCCGGTTCGACCGCGTTTCATATTACCCGGACGCGGTTACGGCAGGGGCGCGAAGCGGTGTTGCGGCTTGGGAGAATCCGCGCCTTGGGGTGGCGAAACGGCGGCGCGTCAGGAACGTTTTTTAAACGCAGAGGGCGCGGAGGACACAGAGTTTGTTGCCCGGAAACACGGAGACGTCAGCAGGATTGGCGACTGGAAGGGTGCTGAA
>CAIQIE010000315.1 GCA_903871805.1 uncultured Planctomycetaceae bacterium
CATCCGGTGATGCAGTTTCATTTTCATGGAACCTTCAGAACGAAAAGTGGTGCTGAAATTCGGCCGGATGTATTTGCAACAATTCTGAATCTGCGGAAGGATTTTCAGGAGTATCCTGAGTATGTCGCGGTGGCCAAAAGACCGGCCCCGGACTTCCCGATTGCAGAGAAGTACGAGCAGGATGCGCGGCTGGTGAAGCAGGAGCAACTGGGGACCGATTTTGGCTGGGTCTCCAGTTCAACGAAGTTGTCATTCGGAGCCGCCCCGGGGTTGCAGTATGAACCGCGAGTACTGCGGGTACAGCCGGGGGCACGAGTCTCTCTTGCCTTTCGCAACGGTGACCCGGGAATGCCTCACAATGTTGCCATTGTGAAGGCAGATGCGATTGATGAGTTTGGTGAGCAGTCCATGCAGTTGGCGAGTAATCCTCGTGCGATTGCAACGCATTATGTTCCGGAAGATCCGCGTGAAATTTGCTTTTCGCCGATTCTGCAGCCGGGGGACACCTACACCATGTTTTTCGAAGCGCCGAAGGAGCCGGGTGAGTATCGGATGGTGTGCACATATCCGGGGCACTGGCGAGTGATGCAGGGCAGCCTGTTCGTGCTTCCGGAGGGCGCTGCACTACCGGAAACTGCCTTTACGCCGATCAGAAGTTTTGTTCGCACGTGGACGACGGGAGATCTCGGCGACGCCGCGAATGGATTGCGTGGGCGTTCTATCGAGCAGGGCAAACAGGTTTTTGAATCGGCCGGATGTATCAAGTGTCACAGGATGAAGGATGCCGGATCAGTTGTTGGGCCGGAATTGACCCGGATTTCAGAGCGATTTCGTGGAAAGAAACTGTTGCAGCAGATTCTGGAACCCTCCGTCGAAGTCAATAAGCAGTATCAGACCTGGGTCGCGGTGCTGAATGACGGGCGTTTGATTTCCGGATTGAAGCAGGAGCAGACTGATTCGCACGTAACTTTGTTGCCGAATCCGCTGAAACCGGAAACAAAAGTCACGTTTCCGATGGAGGAGATTGAGGAGCTGGAGGCCTCAATGATTTCGACCATGCCGATGAACCTGTTGATTACGTATTCGGCGGAGGAAATTCTGGACCTTGTGGCCTATCTGCAGTCTGGGGCCAATGCAGAGGATGCCGTCTTTCAACGGGAAAAATAGGTAAGACCCCCGGGGGGCGACTGAACCTGCTCATGCAGGCCGGCATTTAGTGGTTCGTGGCAGCACGTTCCAATATTTCGCCGCCAATTGCTCCCCGACTGCGGGAAGCCAGCGATTCATTTTCAACTGGCGGACAGCAGTCTCCGGACATCAATGCCGATTTAAGGTCAGCTCGCGCAGTTCACTGAAGCATGCAGGTGCTGGAAAAACCCTGATGTGAACGGAGATTGCAATGAAATTGCGATGAATAAGACGGATTGCATTCCCGGGGGCAAAAACCTGGTCGAGATGTGTCGCCGACAGTCGATAAGGACAGTGGCGATTTCTGGAGAGTGAGCTGAGGCATGAAGACTGCGTATGCCGGATAGCTGCATGCTTTCTACACACTTTTGCCAACTCGGGAGGCAGAACAGCCGGCCATTGATATCAGAGTGGAAATTATTCTCCGGGTAAAAGCCTGCAAAAGTCTCTGAATGGGGAACATTAACCGAGAAAATAGTGTTGACTGTCACAGCAGTTCGATTCCGGTACGATTCTCGCGGTACTTTTGTCGCAGATCACCAGAGTCAGGCGCGAGGGGCAGTGTAGAATTTGGGCAATGAATTCGGCCGCCCCTGGCAGTTACAGACAGATGATTTGAAACACGATGCAGACACACACGGTCGTTCCGATACAGCAGTCACACGGAAAAGTCGCGGGGACCTTTGATCAGCCCGTCGACGCTGGTTCGCTCTATCGCTACTGGGGAGCGCACATCGTGCCCGGCGGCGTACGTTTTGCCGTCTGGGCGCCCGACGCGCGTGAAGTCTCGGTTATCAGCGATAGTAATGGCTGGACAGCGGGCCGCGATTGGCTCAGTTCCTCCGACAATGGTGTGTGGCACGGAACGGTGCGGGGAGTGATTCCCGGGACCCGTTACAAATATGCTATCCGAACGCAATCCGGACATTTACTGGAAAAAGCCGATCCCGTTGGGTTCTACTTTGAGCGACGTCCGCAGACGGCATCTGTCGTATGGAGTCTGAGAGACTTCAACTGGCAGGATTCCGAATGGATGGCTCGGCGAGCCAAAACAGACTGGCTGCACTCGCCGCTGTCAATTTACGAAGTCCATCTGGGGTCATGGAAACGCCCGGATGACGGCCGAATTTTTTTCAGCTACCGGGAACTTGCTCATGAACTGGCTGACTACGTCAGCGAAATGGGCTACACGCATGTGCAGCTGCTTCCGGTCACCGAACATCCGTTTGATGGCTCCTGGGGTTATCAGACAACCGGCTATTTTGCGCCCACATCTCGTTTTGGTTCGCCCCACGATTTTCAGTACTTTGTCGATCACCTTCATCAGCGGGGAATCGGCGTTCTGATCGATTGGGTTCCGGGTCATTTTCCCTCAGATTTGCACGCTCTGGCTCAGTTTGACGGAACCTGTCTTTACGAGCATGCGGACCCGCGTCTGGGATACCATCCCGACTGGAAGACGCTGATCTTCAACTATGGGCGTCGAGAGGTCAGCGAGTTCCTGATTTCCAGTGCACGCTTCTGGTGTGATGTCTACCACGTGGATGGCTTAAGAGTTGACGCTGTTGCCTCGATGCTGTACCTGGACTATTCGCGGGACTCCGGGCAGTGGATTCCCAACCAGTATGGCGGTCGTGAAAATCTGGATGCCATAGATTTTCTTCGCCGCATGAACACGATGCTCCACGCGGACTTTCCCGGAATTCTGACCATCGCCGAAGAGTCAACGGCCTGGCCTGGCGTTTCAAGTCCCTGCTATACCGGCGGACTGGGATTTACGATGAAGTGGGACATGGGCTGGATGAACGACACGCTGCGTTTTATGCGACGTGACAGCGTTCATCGCAGATATCACCTGAATGACCTGACTTTTCGCAGCATTTATGCGTTTTCCGAGAACTTCGTTCTGCCATTATCGCATGACGAAGTGGTTCATGGAAAAAAGTCACTGCTTTCACAGATGTCCGGTGACAACTGGCAGCAGTTTGCCAATCTGAGGCTGATGCTGGCTTCGCAGTATGCATCCCCGGGTAAAAAACTGCATTTCATGGGGACAGAACTGGGCCAGTGGACCGAATGGAATCACGACGCGGAGCTGGACTGGGTTTTGCGAAGTTTTGATTCACATGAGGGCATTCGCAGAATGCTGTGTGACCTCAATCGCCTGTACCTTGCAGAGTCCGCACTGCACGACTCAGATCATGATGGCAGCGGGTTTTCATGGATCGTGGGTGATGATCAGAAAAATTGCGTCATGGCATGGATTCGACAAAGCACCAGTAACAATCAACTGATCGTGGTCATCTGTAACCTCACACCCAGTCCCCACGTTCACTATCGGATTGGTGTTCCGGTTGCCGGCTTCTACAGCGAAATCTTCAACAGTGATGGCACTTGGTATGGGGGAACAGGTGTTGGAAATCAGGGGGGTGTCTATTCGTCAGCCACACCATCCCATGGCCGCATTAACAGTATTGCCATCACGGTCCCGCCTCTGGGTATGACAATGTTCCGCGCGATTGTCGCTGCAGAAGCGGCTGAGCCCAGTGCTCGATAGGCAGCCTGGCAAAATAAGCCTTCGGTGGCCCTGAAAATCGCACATGGTGGACGATGCAGCTGGGTCAATGAAACAAACCGATCCCGTGGAATAGGTGTCAGGTCTGTACCATACTGGCTGTCCAGGTACTGGCTGCGCCATTCAGGATGACCGGAAGCCATGCGGCCATATCTGGTTCCAGCATTCCGCTGCTTCCAAGAGCCGTGCAGGCCTGTGTCACAGCATAGGAAACTCCCAGTACAGCGGAGCAGACGGCCATATTCGTAATCAGACTGTGCGACTCGCGGCGGACCACCAGCGGCAATGCAATCGTGATCGACAGCAAACACAGGATTGGCCGGGTAATGCGGGAATGCAGCGCAAGACTCTGACTGCGAAGAGGCACTTTTCCGGTGGAGGGATTTTGGATTCTGCGAATCAGCTGCCATGACGACAACAGCTTCAGATTCTTGCCGCGGTTATACAACTGGTCAAAGGTGACTTCAGACTCGATGAAAACATCTTTGCCGTCTCGTACCGCATGAATACGTTCCCGCCCAGTTTCGGTCAGCACCTCTGGATCAAACTGCCCCTGAACATTCTGCAGCAGCCAGCCACTGCGTTTTGTTGTCCTGCCGTCAGCCGTGATGAACCTGGCTTTCTCTGCCTTAAGAACGCAGCTCCTCGTACTGAGTTGAGCCTCTGGGAGGGAAAAACTTGCGCCAATCAGCGTCTGAGAATCCACCAGGACCTGATCGCCGGCAATATGCATGAGAAAGTTCGAGTAATCATAAACGGGGTCCACCCGCTGCACCTCAGCCGTCTGGCTGCCGCGAGGTTTCTGCAGTTGTACCGCAAGTGACGGGATCACGAATTCCTGATTCAGGATCAGGCAGGCATTCAGCACAACGGC
>CAIQIE010000316.1 GCA_903871805.1 uncultured Planctomycetaceae bacterium
GCCACTGTTGAGCAGATCATCAATGTAGAGCAGCCTTCAGCAGGGCACCTTTACTGGCCTGCGCTCGACGTCGATCTGGCCGTTCAGTCCATTCGGCAGCCAGAGGCATTTCCGCTCATCGCCAGGTCGTGATGGGACGGGACAACAGGGACGACGGGGCCATCATGTTGTCGTCTCGTCGCTTCAGCCTGCAGGGCTGGCAGAAAATAGCCGGGTAGAAAGTCGAACGCCGCCACCGGAACTTCCCCAACACGTGAACCAACTCTGAAAGGGTTGCAGACAACGCGCCACAGCAAAAGCTCCGTGTCTTCAGACACAGCCTTCGAAGGCAAAGCCATCGGCATCATGATTCGGAACCGAAAACTGAAAACTATACAAACACCCGCCGCGAGGACGTGATGCTGATGGCCCGGTTGTGGCCCTGAGCGTCCGCGTGGGTCGACATCGATTTCGGACGGCGGAAAGCCCGGGTGCCAGGCACCTAACCCTGCAATAGATGCATGGCCCCGGGTGGTGCGGGAACTTCAGGATGCCTCTGTCTTGATTCCACGTAGCGCGGGTTGATGGAGACCACACGATGCGGAAAGTGTTGACGTAAACAACCTTCGCTATTGACTTTGCAGGTGCAGGTGCATGGCACCGGAGGTCACAGAGGTCAGCTCCGGAGGTCACAACACACGCAGCGACTCGGTGCGTCGGGATAGCGCCCTCGGTTTTCATGCAGTCCAATCGTGGAGTCGTGAAAACGATTTGCGCAGCGAGCTCAGCTCTGAGCGATGCGGTACCCGATGCCTCTGACGGTTTCGACGAGTTTCCCGTAGCTGCCAAGTTTCTGCCTTAGAGACCGAATGTGCACATCCACGGTCCGTTCCAGCGCCATGGAATTCTGGCCCCTCGCGTACTCCATCAGCTCGTTGCGTCCAAATGGCCGACCTGGCCTTGCCATCATCGTCCATAACAGCAGAAACTCGGTCGGAGTCAGTTCGACAGGCGCTCTCTCAACGGTGATCGTGTGATAGCGTCGATTCATTTCAATGGACGAATGAATGAGCCGCTCAGGCATCCCGGCCGTCAGATCCGTTCGTCTCAAAATCGCGTTGACTCGATGAATCAGCAACGGAATACTGACTGGCTTGGTCATGTAGTCATCAGCGCCCTGGCTTAAGCCGGCAATCTGATCCATTTCGGAGCAACGCGAAGTCACAATCACGACTGGCACAGTTGCCAGTCTCTGATCGGCCCTCAGTTCACGACAAATCTGCAGTCCATCAAGTCCCTGCAGTTCAATCTCCATGAGGATCAGTGACGGCTCCAGATTGCGTGCCGCCTGTAGCGCTCGATTTCCATCAGACTCCAGATGTACGGTATGCCCGAGACTTCGAAAAGCTGCTGACAGTTCTTCCGCAAGTTGGTGATCTTCTTCGATTATCAGAATTCCTGGCTGCATCAATGGTACCAACTCCACGCACATCTCATTTGCGACGCCTGATCACATCGACCTTCATGAGTCGCAACTTTCCAACGACAGAACCCAAGGGCTCAGTGTCACCCACCCCGCAGCCCTCGCCCGGATACCGGTCTGCATTCCGGGCTGCGTGGAGATCAATGCTTCCCGAAGATACAGCCTGTATGAACTCCGGGAATTCACACGGCAGGAGCACCAGCAAAACATGTGAATCCGGAAGTTCTGGTCTGAATCTTCGAAACAACAAGACTCCCTTACGCACCAGCCACTTGAACTTTGCGGAGAATGCCTCCCCTTCTTTAAGAAACGATGAATGCGTGCTGCAATTTCCTGCTTTCACCGTTTTTATCGCATGTCAAGGGTTTGAAACGACCACCGGCCCGTGACACACGGGCGTCCACAGACATGGTTGGCAAACGGCAAAATGTTTACCCCGCCAGGATATGGGTTCGTCAGAATGCAACCGGGCGGGCACGCCCGGTCTTGAAAACGATCCGGATTGGCACCCCGCTGGTGGACTTTTCTTGCGGGACAGTGCCCTGTTTACGGGCCCCCCTGAAGTTACGAACTTGGCGCTGTCCAGGTAGTAGAGGGGCCCACAGGAACCAAAAGTACCGGCCGAGTACTGCAATTTTTCACGGTATGTTGCTTGTGGAACTTGAGAAGGCCAGGGCCGCAATCACAGCTTGCACCTTGGCCATTCGGTAACACTCCGGCGATGCGTTTCCTCTGATTCCGAGTCACAGTTGCCGGAGGAAGCAGCACAGCAGAGACGAACTTCAGCGAACAAGCGGGGCGAGATGCCGACGAACAAACGCGGCATTTGTCCATCCGAAGTGGCCTCCAAAATTCCAGCTTTCGGCCATTCGCCAGCGATAGCGGACCTGCCTCAGCAGTGGCCCCGAACAATCGCGAGCATGCTTTACATCGAAC
>CAIQIE010000317.1 GCA_903871805.1 uncultured Planctomycetaceae bacterium
CAGGTCGCACCCGAGGATCAGGGGAAACGTCTGTGGTTCGGGAGTACGCCAATCGAGGAGGCGTGATTCGAAACGGCGGAATCCATTTTGGTGGGCGTTAAAGTGGGCGAGTGTCACGGCGTGCGGTTCATAATCGGTCAGTGTGACATGATGCCCGCGCTGCAAAGCGGCGAGTGAGGCGAGTCCGGCTCCGCAGCCCAGTTCCAGCATGGGCCATGCCGGGTTCCATGTGCTGCGGAGAATGGCCTCAGCCATCGGGATCGCCGACGGCCAGAGCCAGGCCCAGTAGGGCATGCGATCATCCTGCTGACTGGCCGCGACCACGGCGGGGTCATCGAGCAGGGTGTCGGGATGCCGTGGCAGAGTCAGATTCCAGGAGTGACCACCGAGCGTGAACTCAGTGTGCAGCCAGCCACCTGCGAGAGGAAAGGGCTCAGGGTGCAACTGCGAGGCGAGCGAAGCTGCGTTTGCTGCGGGGTGGAGTTCTGTGCGGAAGTTGTTCGGTGCAGGAGTCGTCATATGTGGTGAGCAGGGTGGGCAGGGGAAGGCTGTAGCAACTCAGGTTGTCGGAGGACAGTTTCCTGGCGGATGCTCTGGTGTCCTTGTACTGAAAAATGTTGCGAACTGGAACCAGCCCAGGCTTTGGTTTGCACAACCTTCGATTGGGCGAGCAGGCTTTGGGTGGGAATATCAGCTGGGCAGAATCAGTGGCTGCCCCCGATTCTGCGCACCCCGTGCAGGTCCTGACTGGACAGAGGCGCGGTGGGGCGTATGTTCAGGCGACAACTGAAGCTCTGCCCGCGATTTACTCAGTGAAATCTGCGAAAGGCGTGGTTAAAAACACAATTGCATTTTTACCGCGGAGAACACTGAGGGCACGGAGGAATCACAGGGGCCCCAAAAAGGTTGTTCATGGCTTGAAAGACTCGATGTTTTCGAGTTTCCGCACCATGCGGGACGGACAAAATGAACCTTGAATAATGGTTCTGTGCGGTTAGGCCGCATCGCCGTAGTGATGGAATCAGCCGAGTCACTCCTGACCTGACATGGCACTCATGTGGAAGAGCCCCCAGCCATGGCCATCGAGGTCGAGGAAGCTATGGGAATACATGAATCCCAGGTCCTCTGGCTTGTCGTAGGTTGAACCTCCCGCAGCGAGCGCCCTGGCCACAAGAGCATCGACTTCCTCAGGGCTCTCACAGCTGAGGTTGATCAGTACCTCTACCGCCCTGCTGGTATCGCAAACCGCTTTTGGCGTGAACTCGCGAAATTTCTCATGGGTAGCCAACATGACAAAAATCGCGTCGCTGATGACAATGCACGCAGCATCGTCGCCAGACATCTGCGGATTTTTGGAAAACCCAAGGGCCTGGTAGAAGGCCATCGATTTTGAAAGGTCGGAAACCGGCAGGTTGAGGAAAATTTGTCTGCTCATGTCATGCTCTTTTCTATCGCAGGTAAGAAGGATACAGCACTCGCGGCCGAGGTTCTAGACCCGCAGTAAGCTGCGGAAGCCCCGCGCGGCAAAGTAAGACTCTGCACCGTTGTGATACGTGAAGATCTTGCCATAACGCCGATCACAGAACAGGGCGCCGCCCAGTGCCCGCACATCGTCAGGCGTCGCTATCCAACTTGATGTTTTTGTATCGAACTGACCAAGCTCCTGGAGATCGCGATACTGTGCCTCTGACAGAAGTTCCAGGCCCATCTCGACGGCGGTCTCGACTGCACACCCGTTCGGCTTGTTCTGCTTCCGTGAGTTCAACGCCGCGCTGTCATAGCAGAGACTTCTGCGTCCGGACGGACTCTCAGGGGAGCAGTCGCAGAAGATGTAGTGATCGGACGTCCTGTCGTATCCGATCACATCTGGTTCGCCACCGGTATTCTCCATCCAGGCCAGCACGCGCAACGCCTTCGGATTTGTTTCCAGCCTTGATTGAATCTCGTCCCAGACAAGTGCTTTGTGTCGTCCGTTGTTGTTCTGGAAACGGACCTGAAGCGTCTGAAGGATGGTGTGGCGTTCCTGGGATTTCATGTGTTCTGGACTTTGGGATTGGAAATCAGGAGTGACAAAGAAAGCGGGCTGTGCTGCCTGACGAATGTGATCACCCGGTTGTGGCGAGCGACCTTGTCCAGTGTAAAAACGCACTACCGAGACTCAGCGTGCATTCCTTTGTTCTGCCCTGCTCAGCAGCGAGACAAACCGTAGCGGCGCAGCGCTAAGATCAAGCGAAAAGGAACAAATCAGCAGCAACAATGACCACCTTTATCGCTGTAAATATTCCCATTGCCACGAGTGCCTTTTTGAACTCTTAAAGATGCGAAAGCCCCACGCGCAAAGTGTACCCACGAGAAAATACGCTGCAAGTGCAGGTGATGCAACAACATACGCCGTGGCGCTAATTGCAGCGAAGCCACTGAGAAGCGAAATGGTCACAACTATGCCAGGATCTTCAGCTTTTGATCATCCCAATTCTCTTCGGAGGAAATTTCGAGTAGGAACCCAATATTCACCATTTCAATAACGAGAAGGAGCATCGTACACGCACATCAATCGGAGGGATTGCGGTCAGTTCATTCCAGGGCAAAGCACACGAGTTGTTGCGAAGAATGACGAGGCTAACCGAGCGGCGGCAAGTAAGTATCCATGTCAATTCCGGCTGTTCCGCGACTTTGTTTCAGCACCCTGTTCGGCCAGGTTCCGGTCTCACTTTACTTCAATCGAAATTACGCGAAGTACCTGAATTGGATGTGTCTTGCCAGCCTTGAGGACATCCCTGGTTTCAACCACAAATTCAATCAATGACGCGGTTGTCAATGTACCACCCGCGCTGCGCTGGAACTCAATCAACAGGTGGTGGTAACAACACGTTTGTCGCCCGCATTTTAATCAAGTTGGATGCGCGCACTCCTAGGAACAATTGTTTTACTTCCTTAGCACTCTTCTTCGCAGAATGCGTCTCCCCTGAATCTACTTCTCTGTTTTCTTCCCTGTGTTTGCGTTTCGCGGCTGCCTGCGGACATACGGGCCGAGGATGCCGACCGAGTTTTCGGGGACGCGGGACGAGAAATACACCGCTACGGCGACTGGTGTGAGCTATGTTCCGGGCTGGGCGAGGCGGACAGTCGTGGGAGGCCTCAATAAAAATGCCCGAATCGCTTTCGCAGAG
>CAIQIE010000318.1 GCA_903871805.1 uncultured Planctomycetaceae bacterium
CCGCAGTTGCCCTCGCCTTGTACTTCACTCACAAAGAAACATTTGGCATACTGCCTCCTTATTGAGTCCCGTTTTCGTACAGGGGACTGGATGACCAGGGTCATCTTCACCCCACAAGTTCACGCCCATGTTGGGCGTACCATGCAACGGAGCCGGCGGTCGGGCCGGTTTTGAAATCAGCATCAATCACGCCGGCCCGCTGATGCGAATCGTTATGCCGAAGAATTTGGAGACGCTGCGTCAGTGAATCCGTACGCTCCACCGGAGTCTCCTGCAATGATCGATATCGCGACTCCCGTAGTTTCAAGACGATCACTCTCCGACTTGATCAACTCGTATCTCGATGGTCAGATCTCAGCCGTCACTTTTGATGAAAAGCTTGATGCATTCCGCGATTCAGATGACTCAGTCATTCGGTATGTTGTCGAAACGGCGTGGGTATTCTACGACGATTGTCGCGATCATTTTGTGAATCTTTCGAAGTCGGAGTGGGATCTATTCCAGCGGCTGCTGCTCATTCTTTCGTCCGATTGCCACGTCGAAACCGAATCAAGCGTCGTATGGTCATTCAAACAGCTTGTTGCAGCGTCTACACTTTGCCTGTTTTTCGTTGTCGTATATCTTTTTGGCTTCGGGCAACATCTGTTGATATTCTCAATTCCGTTTGGCGTTGTCTCGATCGGACTGTCTTTCTGGCGCTCCGCTCCTGATGCCCCGACCGATCCGTATTCAGACGCCATATTTCCATTCGCAACATTTGGAGATCTGGCCAACGCTTACCATTCAACGGGTTTCCGCAAGACCCGATACCCAAAAGGTGTCGGTGCGACTCGTGTGCGTTCACCATTCATGGACCGATTCTGGCAGTGTCACACCTATATAATCTGGATTATTCTTTCACCGATTCCTCTGCTCTTTCAGACGTTTCCTCTACGTCGTTCCGTGACTCGTATCAAAACGGCATAACAAAGCGTTGCACCGGAGTTGCGGCCGGCGGGTTTTCTGTTTTTCGAGCTTCCACCGGCCGCGGCCCGGTGAACGGGGTCGTTCGCTTATCAGTCGTTCCTGTCCCTTCAGTTCCCCTTGTTCAGGAGTGGCAGAAAATGGTTCGCCACAAGATCGTTCGTACCTTGGTTGTTGCAGCCTCGCTCGTTGCGATGGTCATTGGCTCGATGCCGCGTGCATTTCTCTTTGCAGACGAGTTCCCGCCTCCGTCGAGTATTGGTCCGGTGGCGAGTCCGCAATGGGATCTCACAACACTCACAGTCTACGATTCCAATGACGCTTCGATCAACGTGACCGTCGATAGTGCGGGCAGTCCAGTTATCTCTGCTTCTGTTGATCAAGATGCCAGCTCGGGCACGTTTGCTTTTTCAATGGTGTCAGATGATGGTTTTGAGTCTATGCTCGTTTCCGGCGAAGTGCTGGCTGACGGTTCGATCTACTATCAGACGGTGAAAGCCAATCTTGCTGGCGCTACCTCTTCGAACCACGCCGATGGGGACACAGCATCTGTAGTCCTGCGCTGCATGTTTCAGGAATGCATCAAAACGAAAAAGGCGGCAGGATTGAAAGAATCGCTGCTGACGTGAAATGCCAAACAGCAGAGTTTGCGAGGCGGTGTGTCCCCAGTGGGCTGATGCGAGCACGAGCACGAGCACGAGCACGAGGGGGAATCGCAAACGAAAGCACAATCGCAGACGGGGACACACCATCTGCCGTCCCGCGATGCATGTTTCAGAAATGCATCAAAACGAAAAAGGCGGCAGGATTGACAGAATCGCTGCTGACGTGAAATGCCAAACAGCAGAGTTTGCGAGGTGGTGTGTCCCCAGTGGGCTGATGCGTCCCCAGTGGGCTGATGCGAGCACGAGCACGAGCACGAGCACGGGAACGAGCACGGGAACGAGCACGAGGACGAGGGGGAATCGCAGACGAAAGCACAATCGCAGACGGGGACACACCATCTGCCGTCCCGCGATGCATGTTTCAGAAATGCATCAAAACGAGAAAGGCGGCAGGATTGATGGAATCGCTGCTGACGTGAAATGCCAAACAGCGGAGTTTGCGAGGTGGTGTGTCCCCAGTGGGCTGACGCAGTGGGCTGACGCGAGCACGAGCACGAGCACGAGCACGAGCACGGGACCGGGAAGGGGAATGGGAATGGGAATGGGAATGGGACCGGGAACGGGAACGGGGACGAGCACGAGAACGAGAACGAGAACGAGAACGAGCACGGGAACGAGCACGGGAACGGGAACGGGGACGACGCCTCATCACAAAAACGGAGGCGGTCGGCGCGGGCTGAGGAAGTGACTTGACGTGAGTCGAATCGACCGATCGAGTACTTCGACCGCTGCCCCCTGTTCTGGCGCTACTTCGTGCTTGTGCTCAGTCCGCCCGAACGGAAGGTAATTGTGCTCGTCATCGGCCTTCAGAGTGCCAGCAGCCACTGTTATGCACGGCAATCACTGCACGTACAGGAATTCACTGGAGTTCAGCAGTGTATGGCACAGGTCGGTAAAGGCTGCTTCTTCCGGGCTGGTTGCCACGGTTTCCGTCCGCTGAGTTCGCAGGGGCTGATGCCTCTGCATGGAATCCTGAAGCAGTCCCGGCGCAGGTTCAAACCTCCAAAAGGCACGGGTCGTACCGGCAATTCCGTCATGCTGAATTAGCAGCTCCTCCGGTGTCAGAGTACTCCGAGACCAGCGGACGTCATCCAGCAGACCGTCAAACAGGGTCTCTCCGCTTCCGGAACGAAAGCCCAGTGACACAGGGACTTCGTTGCGCAGTTCCCCAACGACATCATGTTCCACCGTTACCACACTCAGCGGCTCGTCATCGTTGGAAAGATTCTTAAGGGTGAAGACGGCAGTGCCTCGCGTCTCTGCGGTTGCGGGACGCACACTGACAGACGCAAAGTACGGGACGTTGAACGAGATGGTGTGATCCGAGAACAGGGCCGCTTCAATCTGCTTTGACTCTCGGTTGCGGCCGAACATCTGCAGCACCAGCGTCTGTGGCTTTCTTCGCGACCCTTTTCCAGTCACACCAAAGACCCAGCCGTCCGTCTCAGGTTGGCCATTCCAGCGGGCTGCGATGGTTCGCACTGCTCCAGACTCATAGATTGATCGCAACTGAAAACAGGCTTCAATTGTGAATTCGCCGTCCGGTTCATTGTCCGGTATGTCAGCCAACAGGCGGGTCGGTTTGTCGTCGGCATTTATCAGCAGGGCCTGTCCCTCGCGAAACGGCAGATTGGCCACCGGCACTGTCGCTGGATCCGTATGATTCAGGTCCTCCCGAATCCTCTGCGATTGCAGCAGAAGAAACTCCCTCGCACTTTGCTGCTCCTGTTCGGAAGGAGTACGTCCGCAGGTGACTGTCCAGACCTGATCCACGACAGCAGACACAGCATCTGCAGACGGAAAAGGAGCCTTTCCCGACACGGACATTTGCCGTTTCACATGACCGGCAAGGTGCCCGGCATGATTGAGCATCATCTGACTGTTGAACAGTAACAACGACTGGACGGGTGATGTCGTTGTGTCACGCGATGCGGTGCTGGAAAAGAACAGTGGCAGGTCGAAGACATCCAGCAGAGGATCCCGCTGATTGCGCATCACTCTGAGATAAATGGATCGCTTGGGAACATCGGATTGTACGCCGGGACCTCCGCCCTGCAGATCCAGCTGTCCGGAAACCATCAGGACGGCGTCCCGAATCTGCTCAGCATCCAGTCGTCGTACGTCAGCACGCCAATACTTCTGATTTCGCGGATCCAGCTGCTGAAATTCTGCCATGCGCGGATGTTCGGACGCCTGCCGGTAGGTGGCTGAGGTCACAATCAACCTGTGCAGGTCCTTCATTCTCCAGCCATTGCGAACAAAACGGGCCGTCAGCCAGTCCAGAAGTTGCGGATGCGACGGAGGGCCGCCCAGAGTTCCGAAGTCGCTGGCATTCTGCGCCAGTCCTCGACCAAAGTGGGACTGCCAGATGCGATTGACGATGACACGGGGTGTCAGTGGGTTCAGAGGACTTGTCAGCCACTTTGCCAGCGCCGCGCGACGCCCCGTTGTGCGGTAAACGCTGCCGGATTCCGGCCGGTCCGGAATGGACAGATCAGACGGATCAAGCAGCGACAAAACCCCAGGTGCCACCTGGGTACCGCGTTTGGCAATCACAGTCGGTGGAGCCTCGGCCCCGACATCCGTGACAACCAACGCTGTGGAAAGACTGGGGGGCTTGAGTTGATCAAAGGCCGCCAGTTCGCGACGCAGCGTCAGCAACTGCTCCTTCTCTTGCCCTTTAATGCGATTATCCAGCACTTCATACTCATAGTCCACCTGACGCCACGCCAGATGGTAAAGCTGTTTCTCCAGCGGAGTCCGGCGGTCTTCAGCCGAGGTCAGGATCGCCTGAACATCGGGCGGGAACATCTGAATGGCTTTTGAGCGGGCCTCGTCACGATGAGGGCGTTCGATGGCTGCGATACGGGAACGGATGTTCTCTGTAGCCTTGTTCCAGACTCTCATTTTTTCGTCAAAGGCCTGTTGTTCGGCCGTCGACGAAACAATGGTAGTATCGGCGGGCAGGATGCTCTCAAAGAAAGCTCGCAGCCTGTAATAATCCTTTTGCAGAATCGGATCAAACTTGTGGTCATGGCAACGGGCACACTGCATGCCCAGGCCCAGAAAGACATCGCCCGTGGTATCTGTAACTTCATTCAGGATTAGATCCCATTGTCCACGCGCATCACGGTTGTTGTATTCATAAATCCAGTGTCGCAAAAATCCGGTGGCGATCAGAGCGTCAGGATTTTCCGGAAACAATTCATCGCCCGCCAGTTGTTCCTGAACAAACTGATCGTATGGCTTATCCTGATTCAGCGACTGAATGACATAGTCACGGTATCGCCATGCATCCGGGCGATAGTGATCAATTCGATACCCATCGGAATCTGCGTATCGCACCACATCCAGCCAGTGACGGGCCCAGCGTTCGCCATATCGCTCGCTGCCCAGCAAACGGTCCACAAGGTGTTCCCATGCATCCGGGCGAGTGTCCCGCAGGAAGTTATCAATCTCCTGAGACGAGGGTGGCAGGCCTGTCAAATCAAACGTGATACGACGTATCAGCGTCCTTCGGTCCGCTTCAGCAGCGGGAACGAGGCCCGACGACTGCATCTCGGCCCGAATAAAGTTGTCCACCTCGTTCCGACACCACGCAGCGTCTGCCACGGCGGGCGGTGTGACATCCGCCACGGGTTGAATCGCCCACCACTGGCGATCTTCAGTGCTGAATCCCTGCCGGACAACCGGCCCACTGGGCCTGTCATGCCCTGGCCACTTTGCCCCTCGCTGCACCCACTCTGTCAGCACCTGAATGTCCGCTTCCGCCAAACGTCCCGACGGCGGCATCTCATAGCCTTCATACCGAACGGCCTTCAGCAGCAGACTTTCGGACGTATCGCCGGGAATCACTGCTGGACCGCTTTCACCACCGGCCAGCATGCTAACCGCAGAATCCAGACGCAGCCCGCCTTTTTGCGCAGCTTCCCCATGACACTTGCTGCAGTGCTGGATTAGCAAAGGCCGTACCTTTGATTCGAAGAACTTGCTGTCTTCCGAGGAAACATCGTCCTGAGTCTCGGGATTACCGACGGAAGCATTTCCTGCTGACGCTGCACCCTGTGTGGCAAAAGCGACAGAAGAAACGGCGGCTGAACAAATCACGAAGGCCACCAGCATCCCTGCGATACGAACGCGGTCTGCAATGCCATCTGGGCCGCAAAAGCCCGGTCGTGTCTGGAAGAGTCCTCGGTTCAAAGTCCGCTCCTCGATAATTATTGCATGGACCAGCGATTCGCCATCGTTCACACGCCGATCCCTGGCCTGTCTTCCCCAATTCTGACGCAAATTCCGATCAAATCCCAGTCGGAAATACCGCGAAAAAACAACGAGATCGGGATTCGGAGAATTGCATCGATTGTTCACAGCACCACAGCTCTCGGTTGTCACACACGTTGTGCTGGGTTAAGGTTTTCCGTGTCGCCAGCACTGATAAAAAATCGCACGCACGCGATAACAGGCTGCCGGTGTCGGTTTTCGTTAAACCCCGTCAGCTCGCAATCTCCGACGGTTTTAGCCGAACCACATGTTCCATCTCGCCACAAAACACCAGAGTTGCTGCTATGACTATCCCGGATCGTCGCGAATTTCTGCAAAGTTCACTCGCCGCTGTGACTGCGGGCGTTTTCGCGTCTGAAGCGTCAGCAAACCCTTCGGTCGATCAGCCTCTGAACGTGGGGCTGATCGGCTGCGGCGGCATGGGCAGCAATCACCTGAAACTGCTCTCAGAACGCAAAGATCTTCGCATGACGTGGGTTTGCGATGTGGACCAGCAGCGACTGGCCACCGCTGTCAAGACGGTTGAGATGGCTTCCGGCACACCTCCTCAGGCCACCGGAGACCTCCGCCGACTACTGGAGGATTCCGCATTGGACGCCGTCTTTATCGCAACCCCGGATCACTGGCATGCCCCCGCAGCCATCCTTGCGCTGGATGCCGGGAAGCATGTCTACGTCGAAAAGCCGTGCTGCCACAACATACGCGAAGGGCGTCTACTGGCAGAGGCAGTTCAGCGATCCGGAAAAACGCTGCAGGTGGGGACTCAAAGTCGCAGCACAGCTTGCGTTCGAGCCGGTATTGAGCGGCTTCAAAACGGGGAAATCGGCGAAATCCTTGTGGCAAAGGCATGGAACAGCCAGCGGCGGGGCTCCATCGGCCACACTCAACCTGGGACTCCCCCCGACCATCTGGACTTCGATACCTGGCTGGGACCAGCCCAACCCGTTCCATGGCGTTCAAACCTGCTGCACGGTGTCTGGCGCTGGTGGTACGATTTTGGATGTGGAGACATCGGCAATGACGGCGTGCACGACATCGATGTGGCGCTCTGGGGTTTGGGAGTGCAGTCGCATCCGTCGCGAGTCACCTGTTTTGGCAGCAAATCATTCTTCGATGATGATCAGCAATTCCCTGACACGCAGTACGCGGTTTGTGAATATCCATCGGACGGAGCACCTGCCGGTCGCACAAAACAATTGATCTTTGAACAGCGGATCTGGTCGCCCTATGTTCAGGAAGGTTACGAAAATGGTGCGGCCTTTTACGGCACCGAAGGAATGCTGATTATGGGGCACACAAAGGGTTGGAGCCTTTATGGGCCGCGAAACAAGCTGCTTGCAGAACAAACAGGAAGCATGGACCTGCCGGGCCACCACCAGAACTTTTTCGACGCAATTCGGCAACCGGACGTTAGACCGAATGCGGACATCAATGCCGGCCGTTTTGCAGCGACGATCGTGCACCTTGCCAATATCTCCGCACGGACGGGAGCGGTGGTGAGCTTTGATCCTGCGAAAGAAATCATCACCAGCAGCGAAGAGGCCAACGCACTGACACAGCGGTCTTACCGCGACCACTGGGGCTCCCCGAACAAACGCTGAGCATCGCGGCAGCTCTATGAAGTTATAAAGACCCTATAACCGTTCTGACGTTCCTTTATTATCTTCTCAAATCACTTTCCTAAAATTCACTTCACACAGGATCTTACTGATGATTCGAATGGCATGGCTGGCCTCACTCACGCTGCTGCTGGGCGTTTCCACATCAAATGCGGCACCACCGGAAGAACTCGCCAGGGCGCTGATCTTCCTTGCCCCGTTTGATGGTCAAATGAACGCACAGATTGGCCGCGACCCGATGCTCTGCACCGCCGAAACGCTGGCACGTGACGTCATTCAGACTGGCAACACCCGAACGGATGTCGTACTTGCCAAAGCCGCAGGTCGTTTCGGCGACGCCCTTCGATTCACGGACAGTGGCACCCCGAAAGTCACCATGTTTCGAGGAATCAATGCCGGATACGAAGAAAAAAACTGGTCTGGAACAGTGTCTTTCTGGCTAAAGCTGGATCCGGACAAGGACCTGAAACCCGGCTATTGCGACCCGATTCAGATCACTGATAAGACGTGGAACGATGCAGCGTTTTTTGTAGACTTTGACAAGGATGTCCCGCGAGTGTTTCGCCTTGGGGTATTCCCAAACTACAAATCATGGAATCCGGCCGACACGCCCTGGGAAAAAATTGCGATCGAAAAGCGGCCAATGGTGCACGTGGCCAAACCGCCTTTTGCCCGCACTGAATGGACTCACGTCGCGTGGACCTTTCAAAACCTGAACGCTGCCGATGGCAGCGCCGGAACAGCAACGCTCTATCTGAACGGAAAAAGCCAGGGCAGCCTGAAAAGTCCGATGTCCTTTGCGTGGTCGCCAGAAAAGACCGCGATCATGCTGGGAATCGCCTACATCGGCGATTTCGACGAACTGGCCATCTTCAACCGGTCGCTGAACGACACAGAAATGCAGCAATTATTCCAATTGCCAGAGGGACTTAGTAAGTAGTTGAGAAGAATGGAGAATGGAGAATGTGGATTGCGTAGACAGCTAACCGGGCGATCCCGAACCGTCATTCGCAGCCTTAAGACAATCCTTCCTACTTCCTACTTCCTACTTCCTACTTCCTACTTCCTACTTCCTACTTCCTACTTCCTACTTCCTACTTCCTACTTCCTACTTCCTACTTCCTACTTCCTACTTCCTACGATTCCGTCAATTCGAGGTACGGGTCCAGCCCCATATTTTCGTATTGTTCCAGACGCATGCGTTCCTGCTTCAACAGATGTTTTCGCTGTTTGCGGTGGGTTCGTTCCAGGAATTTCTGAACACGATTGAAGTAGCGCAGCCATGTTCGTCCGAGTTCGCCGGTGCGGTCAGCGATGGCCAACCGGCGTTTTCGGACAATTTCCTTCGGTTCTCGGCAACGCAGAAGTTCATCCTCCAGGGACAGGAAGAATTGGAACGAGCCGGGATCTCCCTGACGAGCGGCTCGTCCAACCAGCTGCCGGTCAATTCGTTTGGAACTGTGCATTTCGGTGGCAATGACATGCAGGCCACCGGCCTCTCGCGCGTCCTGATCCAGAAGGATGTCTGTGCCGCGCCCGGCCATATTGGTAGCAATGGTGACACACCCTGGATGACCAGCATCTGCAACAATGGTGGCTTCCTGTTCGTGATAGCGGGCATTCAGGATCTGATGGGAGATTTTTCGATCTTTCAGCAGCAGGCCGAGCGCTTCCGAGGCTTCGACGGAGGGAGTCCCGACGAGAATTGCGCGGCCTGCCCGGGTCAGTTCCTGAATTTGTTCCACGATGGCTTCGCGTTTGGCATCCTGACTTTTGAAGAAGCGGGAGGCCATACCATTGCGAATGCAGGGTTTGTTTGTGGGGATTTTTGTGACTTTCAGGCGATAGGTTTTTCGCAGCTCGCCACCGGCCTGAAGGGCGGTTCCTGTCATTCCGGCAAGATGCGTGTACTGTCGAAAAAAGCTCTGCACGGTAATACGAGCTGCCTCGCCTGTTGCTGCCGTGATCGGCACAAGTTCCTTGGCTTCGATAGCCTGATGCAGCCCATCCTGCCACTTGCGGCCATCCATGACGCGTCCGGTTCCCTCGTCCACGATAACGACCTTGTTTTCTACAATCACGTAGTCCCGATCTCGTTCGAAGGCATGTCGGGCCGTCAGCGCCTTTTCTACCTGCGAATAAATCCGCTCGGTGTCGATGGAACTAAGCAGCGTCGGTTTGGACATCAGCACGACTTTCCGGCAGCCGGCATCGGTCAGCCATGCATTGCGGCGTTCCGGCTCGTAGACATAGTCCTTGCGAGCTTCCAGCTGGAACGTGACCCGGTTGCTCCATCGAAACAGATTGACGGTGGACGGATCATTGGGCTGCGTCAGACCGATGATCAGCGGCGTACGAGCTTCGTCGATCAGAATACTGTCCGCTTCATCGATCAGCGCAAAGTGATGACCTCGCTGCACAGGAGCTTCGCCCCCCTGCATTGTTCGCAGATGGCGTCGAACTTTTGGTGCCCCATCATCCTGTGTTGCTCCGATTCGGAGTCGATCCCGGAGAAAATCGAACCCCATTTCCTTGGATGTACCGTAGGTGATGTCCGCCGCATAGTTCTTCCGACGCTCTTCCGTCTCCATATTTTCCAGAA
The DNA here is from genome assembly GCA_903871805.1 of uncultured Planctomycetaceae bacterium. Classification (GTDB taxonomy): domain Bacteria; phylum Planctomycetota; class Planctomycetia; order Planctomycetales; family Planctomycetaceae; genus SXXK01. Next base: position 10,131 of record CAIQIE010000318.1, read on the forward strand.
TTTTCCCTACGGTCAGCCCCAGAAACTCGTGCACAGGCCCCATGGTTTCTGCATCGCGTTTAGCGAGATAGTCGTTGACTGTGACGACGTGACAGCCCTGTCCCGTGAGTGCTCTGAGGAACGACGGCATGGTGGCCGTCAGAGTTTTGCCTTCGCCCGTCTGCATTTCGGCGATGTTGCCCTCGAACAGCGCGATGGCACCCATGATCTGCACGGGAAAATGTCGCATCCCGAGAACTCGACCTGCGGATTCCCGAACCAGTGCGTAGGCTTCAGGCAGCAGCGTGTCCAGCGGTATCCCGGCACGGGCTTCCCATGCCAATTTTTTCCCAAGTGCCAGCATTTCGGCATCGGACAACGACCGCAGTTGCTCGCTGCGCGCGATAATCGATGTGGCCATCACACGCCACCGTGACCGCCGGGCGGCGGCAGGAACGAACCCCGAACGAATTGCGTGGTATAATTTGTTGGCAAAGCTCATAAAGTCAAATCCCCTTCGCCGACTCCGCCTGCGGAACACTCTGGCAGTGCAGCCCACGAAACACGGGCCAAAACGGCCTTTTTCCGCAGTCACCCCAATCCAGAACGCTGTCTCAGCCATGCCCGGACGTGAATTTCATAAAGAACAGACGTATTATCGCATCCTAACCTCACCGGGAAAACGGTGAACAGTGGCAAATCTCACTCCCCATCCAAACAGTTGGTAAATGACCGGGCTGTAGATTCTCGCAAAGCCCGGAATCAGCAAAAAATTCCGAAAACATGATGCTTTTCCGGCCACCAGCCACTATTCCCCGTGGAACGAATACAAATTTCACCGGGAACCGATTCCAGAACTGAGTTGGCGATCTGAGACAGAATCGCTAGAGTCTGCTGGTTGAATCCGCAGCGTTTTGCACAAGCAGTACAGCCTGTTCTGAAACCGATCCCACCCGATCAAAATCGTTTCTGACAGAACCATTCCCCGGGCTCGCCGGGATGGTTAGCTGAGGAGTTGACATCCAGAGCAAACGTAGTTTCCAAAGGTAGTTTCTCCGAGTCAGAGAATGTTTCTGAAACCACCTGCGCCACGATGAAACAGCAGAAGTACTGCGGCCAGGTTTTCTTCACTATAGCCAACTGATCCATCTCCAATGACGCGTGTTTCCGAAGTATTTACAAAGACTGTTCAGGAATCCCGCATGGCATTTATGCCATTTGTGACTGCGGGAGATCCCGATATCCAAACCACTCACGCGGTGCTGCTGGCACTGCGTGATGCCGAGGTGGACCTGATCGAACTTGGGTTTCCTTACAGTGATCCGATCGCCGACGGGCCGACCATTCAGGCATCCTACACACGCGCACTTGAACGCGGTGTTACGGTGGACCAGATCCTGACGATGATGAAATCACTCAAAGATCAGCAACTTCCGCCGGTACTTGCTATGGTTTCGTTTGCGATTATGTTTCGCCAGGGGACCGCATCCTTTATCAAGCAGGCTGCAGCATCAGGGTTCAGCGGACTGATCATTCCTGACCTGCCCGCAGAAGAAGCCGAAGAAACTACCGCACTGGCTCGGGCTGCCGGCATGGACCTTGTTCAACTGATCGCACCCACCACCACTGAAAAACGAACAAAGCAGATCCTGACGGCATCGTCGGGATTTCTTTACTGCATTTCGGTCGCGGGCACTACGGGGGTTCGGCAGGAATTACCACAGGAGCTCACGCGGCAACTGCAATCCCTGCGGACACAATCCCGGCTCCCGCTGGCAGTCGGTTTTGGAATCAGTGGCCCTGACCAGGTCGCGGAGTTGGCTGGTGTCGCTGATGGTGTGATCGTCGGATCAGCCATTGTGAAACGCATCGCCACGGCGACAAGTCCGGCCGAAGCCGCCACAATCACTCGCGAATTTGCCCAGCAAATGAAAACCGCAGTGACCGCTGCAAGACCATCCCTGACACCTGACACCTGACACCTGCGTGCTTCACTGACGGACTCTGCAGAATCGACAGCCGACAATCCCAAGTCTGCCGATTCAGCAGTGGCCGGTCCGACTGGTTTTTCGTGGAACCGAAGGATCGTCGGTATTGTGGATTGGGAAACCGGCTGCTATTTGCTAGCGTCCCAGTTCGAACAAACGGCCGTCTCTGTCGTCAGGGATGGCCGGTTCAGACAGGCAGATTCTGTGCATGGAAGTGAGTTCCCGGTATGGAAATTCAGGGACGCGTTGTCATTGTGACCGGGGCCGGGCGTGGCATTGGGGCTGCCTTGTGCCATCAGTTCGCCGCCGCGGGCGCACATTCGGTGATTGTGTCTGACCGAGACCTGGCAGCAGCAGAATCTGTCGCCCAAAAAATCGGAACGGCTGCCACCGCCATCGCATGTGACGTCAGTGTGGAAAGTGATGTAACGTCCATTGTGGAGCGGGTCATGGCTCGCGAACAGCGTATCGACATCTTCTGTTCCAACGCCGGGATCACCGTGAAGGGTGGCCTTGAATCCAGCAATGCCGACTGGCAGCGGATGTGGGACGTCAACGTCATGTCCCGACTGTATGCGGCGCGAGCTGTGGTGCCTCATATGCTGCAGCGGGGTGAGGGATATCTTGTGCAGACTGCCTCGGCCGCCGGACTGCTGACAGAAATCGGCTCGGCTTCGTATTCGGTCACCAAGCACGCTGACCTGGCCATGGCAGAATGGCTGTCGACTCAGTACGGACGGCAGGGCATTCGCGTCTCGTGTGTGTGTCCACTGGGAGTGGAAACCGACATGCTGGACGATTCTGATCCCATTCATCGCTACCTGCACCTGCACGCCATCACTGCCGACCAGGCAGCCGTTTCTATCCTGCAGGGAATTCAAAGTGAGCGATTTCTGATACTGCCGCATCCGGAGGTTCTGGAATTCTTCCGACTGAAGGGGGACGACTACGACCGGTGGCTTCGCGGAATGCAGCGCATGCGTCAGAAGCTTTCTCGGGACAATGCCGGTAAAGCGGCCTGACGCAGTCCAGTTGTCTGAGCTACAGGGCGTCTGTACGTCATGGCAGTACGCGTTATTGCCCGGGAGCCGGCCATGGCGTGCCATGGGAAAGAGCCTCGTGCTTTGTTAAAGCCTGAAATGAGGGGGACCGTCATGAAATTGCGGTTCACCGTCATGAAAATGGGGTTCTCCGTCATTCCCGCGCAGGCGGGAATCCAGATCGCGGCACTGGATACCCGCCTGCGCGGGAATGACAGTCTGAAGGAACGCACGCCTGACACGGCAGAAAACTCGTCGTTCCATTTCATTCAGATTTCC
>CAIQIE010000319.1 GCA_903871805.1 uncultured Planctomycetaceae bacterium
GCCAGCGCCAAATCCATGTTATCGCCGCCGACAAGCAGATGGTTTCCCGTCGCCACACGGTTCAAAGTCAATTCGCCCTGCTCTTCAGCCGCCTCCACCAGTGTCAGATCAGTGGTACCACCACCCACATCGCAGATCAGCATTCGGTCGCCAACCCGGAGGATCTTTCGCCACCGCTCGCCCACAGTTGCCAGCCATGCATACGTCGCGGCCTGTGGCTCCTCGAGTAACCGAAACGACTCCGGAAATCCAGCGGCCAGTGCGGCTTCCCGAGTCAACTCGCGAGCCGCAGCATCAAACGATGCCGGTACCGTCAAGACGATGGACTGGTCTGCAAACATATCCTCAGGAAAGGCCTGGTGCCATGCCGCGATCAAATGTTCGAGGTATCTCTGAGAAACCGAAACGGGAGAAATCTTCGGAACCGAAGCCGGGGCCTGCCACGGCAAAATCGGCTGACGTCGATCTACCCGACTGTGGCATAACCAGGACTTCGCCGCCGCAACAGTACGATCTGGTGCCTCAGCCGAAAGCGATCGAGCGACAGCACCAACAGCAATCGACGCCTCTGCATTCCATGGTACGCCAAACGCACCGGCTGATATCTCCGTGTCTGACGCCAGATACAGAAATGATGGAAGAACCGATCGCGATTCGACAGTATGCGGCGCCGTGAGCTGTGGAATCGGCAGCACTTTTACTTCTGCCCGTTCCTGTCTCAGCGATGCATACGCCAAAACGCTGTTGGTCGTGCCCAGATCGATGCCAATCACAAATGCTGCAGCCATGATTTCCCGTCAGGAAGGCAAAACGAAATATCAGAGATGCTGGCAGTTTCAATCCAGCCACCAGTCACAAGGAACTCAGTGATCGTCACCACGGACCGGAACACCAGGTGCCGGAGAATCAGCGATCCTCTGCATTCCCAGGCGAAAAATCACCCAGACAGCCGTCCAGCATTCCCGCAGATTGATTTTAGTCGTCCCGTAACGACGGTCCTCAAAAAAGAACGGAATTTCAAGCATTCTGCCACCGACTCGCCGACAGCGGAACAGAATTTCCTCCTGGATGGCATAACCAGTCGCCAGAACTTTCGTCCAGTCCGCCTTTTGCAGCAGCGACACCCTGTAACAGCGAAAACTGCCACTGTTGTCCTTCGTTTTCAACCCCAGCAACCGTCGGGCCCAGAAGTTGATCAGCCAACTCATCAGCTTTCGCCGCAAGGTCCAGCCCATCACGCCACCACCTCGCACATAACGAGATGCAATCGAGACATCGCAGGTCTGAACAGCCTCGAACAGCATTGGCACATACTTCGGCGGATGACTGAAATCAGCGTCCATGTTCAGCAGATAGTCAAACCCCTGATCTATGGCATACCGAAACCCGGCGATCGTCGCGGTCCCCAAACCCTGTTTCTGAGGTCGATGCAGCAGATGCACGGAGGGATAAATCATCCGCAACTGTTCAACAATCTGTCCGGTTCCGTCGGGCGAGTTATCGTCAATCACGACAATCGACGCCTGGGGCATCAAAGACAGCAGCTGAGGAATCAACTCCTTCACATTGTCTCGCTCGTTGTACGTGCAGAGCATGATCAGTGTTTTCAAGACTGCACCTCCGGTGAACCCGCCGCCGTTCCAAAATCACTTCCCGCGGCGTTCAAACCAGAATTCTCCGGACGGTCCTTCAGCAATCCCAGTTCCGACAGTCGACGCTCCAGTGTCAATGCCGGCAGATTCAGGGTCCTGCGAAACCCCACCAGCTCCAGCAAACTGGATTGCTCCGACAAGCGACGGTCCTCCTTACCGGCCGGCCTGCGTACACAGCGAAGCAGAAGGTTCTTCGGTGTATGCTCCATGTCGATAAATTCCAGGACCTGTGACTGATACCCGACCGCCGCCATCAACGAGGCCCGCATCGAATCCGTCGCCAGCGTACAAAACCGCTCTCGGGTGATCCCATAAGACGTCAACGGCGATAACGGACTGCCCTGCAGCAGCTGATTCATTTCGTGCTGGCAGCATGGCACCGCCAGAATCACTGTCGCCCCCCACTGCACAGACTGCGCCAATGCGTCGTCGGTCGCAGTGTCACAGGCATGAAGAGAAATCACCAGATCGGGACTCACCTCCGGACAAAATCCCGAAATCTCCCCGGTCTGAAACGACAACCCGTCCAGCTTCAGTTCTTCTCGAATCTGATTGCACGTGGCCACCACGTCCTCACGGCGATCCAACCCCAGAATCTGACAGGGACGCTGCAGCACCTGCGTCAGAAGATAGTGCGTGGCAAATGTCAGATAGCTTTTTCCGCACCCAAAGTCGATCACCTGAATCGGCCTGTCGTGCGGCAACACACTGACGATATCCTGAATGAACTCCAGAAACCGATTGATCTGACGAAACTTTCGAAACTGAGTTGCACGCACAGTCCCGTCCGGACTCATGACGCCCGTATGAATCAGAAACGGACAGGGAATTCCATCCGGAATCAGATAATTTCGCTTCGCATTGTGGGATTCCGGTACAGGGTCCGCTGGCCGTGCCACCGATTTTCGGCGCAATGCCCAGTGTCCGTTCTTTGAGAGATTCCCCTCAATCTGCCCATCCGACGCCTCAAGACGCACGTTACGAAAGTCCCCTTCCAGTAACCTGCGGCACTCCGACAGCAACTCGTCGGCCGTTCGATTACAATGAAACTCCTGTGTCTTTGTTCGGGATGCAAACTGATAGACGACGACGCCCCGAATCTCCACAGGCCGGACGTCCACGCGGATTATCGGGTTCGACGGAGCCGCCTGGCCACTAAAAACCGCTTTTCGCAGGCTTCCGGATCTGACGGAACCCCTCAGAAATTGATATAATTCTTCGCCCTGATCGCTCATCGTTCTCAGACAGTGCCCGGTTCGATACTCTTCTGCCCAGCCAGACGTTGCCGAGCCCCTCTCGGAACCACCACACGCCCCCCGGCAGAAACATCTGCCGTTACAACAGAATTAGACTCAAATGGCCCTGAATAAGAAACAGCAGAAGCAGATTGATGCCGCAAAGAATAAAATTCTGGGGCTGCAGAAACTCCTGAAGGCAGCTCGGGCCCAACCCGATGATCCCCGGGAAATCCCCCTGCTGGAAAAGCAAATCGCAGATCTGAACGCCGAAATCGAAAAGATTCGCAAAGAAGACTGACCGTCCGCATGACTCAGACCATTCCCACCGACCTTCCATGGCCCAGGACCGTCATCGTCATTCACCCGCGTGAACGACGCAGCAAGTGCTCCGTAGAGCCTCTTCGTGGAAATTCAGACTACCTGTTCACAACCTTTCCCAACCCGGTTCCCATTGATCTCAGCAATTACGTGCAACTGGGGATTGGCGGCCCGATCCTGTCTGCCGATGACAACGACAAAGGCCTGCTGCTGCTGGATGGCACATGGAAACGTGCGGCTCAGATGCTGCCCTTTTACAGCCACGTTCCCGTCCGCTCTCTGCCACCCGTTCGCACGGCCTACCCCAGAAAATCAGAGATCTTTGAAGATCCGGAAGACGGCCTGGCCACCATCGAAGCGCTCTTCGCCGCTCTGAAACAACTCAACCGCCCCACCACAGGTTTGCTCGATCAGTACTACTGGAAGTCCCGCTTTCTGGAACTAAATGGCTGGAACGACCAGTAACAACGAATTCTCCACCATGCTGACTGCAGCCGCCTTGATGAGATCTGCGGACACCCCTGGCAACAGGATGCCGTTACGATACTCGGCGGACATCACCGCGCCAGCACACTCCAGCAACTCCCTTGGTCACCGGACTCCGGAAAACAGTGCGCCGCCGCAATTCAACGCCGCTCGACAGACCAGCCCCTCAGCAATTTTTCGTTCGCCGCACCAAACTCCACAGCACGCTCCCACTGTTCAGCCGCCAAATGCAGCGACGCACGCTGCGTTCCGGCACGCAGAGTGACCATATTCACCTGGCCCACCCGCGTCTCCAACAGTCGGCAGGACACTTTCAGCTCGCGAAACGGCAGTGCGGCCGTGCCTTCGGCAGTTGGCTTTTCGAAGCCCCCACCAGTGGACGTTGACGCCGGCTGCTCGTTCACCACCGCCCCCTGCGGACGTATCTCAAAATACGCCCACACATCACGCACCTCCACCTCCATGCCTACCCACCGGATCTCGCAGGCTGCATGATCCCGATCCGTCATCAGAAACCGGGAGGTTACATACTCCTGCAACAACTGCTCTCCATCCGCGGTTGTTTCCAGATTCACTCGCCGCTGATGCAGCCGCGAAAGCTCGTCTTCAATCACCAGCCCAGGAAGTTTCAGGGCCACTTCAAACCACTGCGACTTTGCATTCCACTCCAGCTCAGCTGACGTAGCGTGAAAAGGATGCCCCGCCAGCACAACGTCCGCAGGGAACATCAGCACGCAACAGACCGCCATTGCACACCGCCACCCGCGCTGCCCGACGAATCTTAAAAGGAATGCTCTCATGGCTGCGCCGCCCCTTCCGGCTTCTTCTCTTCTTCCTTGCGGCCAAGACCGGCTTTCTGCATCGCATTCTGATCCTTCTGATCCCGGAACACCCGAAAACGACTCTTCTGAATCTGAGGCGGAAAGTAGTTGTTGGATCGATCCCCATCCGCCGTTTCCAGATGCGGATCCAGCTCGACAGAAACGATCGGCTTATCACTGATCACCAGTTTCGTGACCGCTACCGAATCCCGGACCCACAGTTCGGCCGGAAGCCGCAACTCGACTGATGTGCCGTCGTCATGCGTCAACTTCAGGATCACAGGCATGACCAGCCCACCAATATTCTTCAGGTCCAGGATGTAAAAATGTGATTTGACCGCCAGCAACTCACGCTCGGGGGCAGACATTTCTGACAACAGCTTTTCGAAGTTCTTTTTGTCCTCTTCTGAAACCTGCAGGTCGTCAAACGAATTGTAGAAGTCTTTCAGCTTTGGGATCGCATCCACCAGCTTGGCCAGCGGCTTGTTGCGCTGCATCGACAGCGTCTCCGGCTGCTTTTGACGCTCTTCCCGTTTCGCCTGAGCCTCGCGCGTTGGTTCACCGTCAGAAATCGTGTATTCCCGAACTCCGGTCAGTGCGATGTCCACATGATCGGTGGTGTAAAACCATCCATGCCAGAACCAGTCGAGATCCACGCCGCTGGCATCTTCCATGGTGCGAAAGAAATCTGCCGGGTATGGCCTGCGAAACTTCCAGCGCCGCGAATACTCTTTGAAGGCAAAGTCAAACAGTTCCCGCCCCAGCACAGTTTCCCGGAGCACATTCAAAGCCGTCGCCGGCTTGGCGTAGGCATTATTCCCCATCTGCAGGATCGATTCACTGTTGGTCATAATCGGCACCTGCTCGGTGCTCTTCATGTAAGCCACAATGTCTTTGGGCTCGCCGCGAATCGCCGGATAGGTCTCTTCCCACTCCACTTCTGCCAGATACTGCAGAAACGTATTCAGCCCCTCGTCCATCCACATCCACTGACGCTCGTCACTGTTCACGATCATCGGGAAGTAGTTGTGACCCACCTCGTGAATAATGACCGTGATCAGCCCATACTTGGTGCGTGCGGAATACGTTCCATCCTTTTCCGGACGTGGCCCGTTGAAACAAATCATCGGGTACTCCATACCGCCCACGGGCCCATTCACCGAAATGGCGATTGGGTACGGGTAATTGAAGGTGTACTTTGAGTACACATTCAGCGTGTGCACAATCGCGCGAGTCGAATACAGGCTCCACAGCGGCTCGCCCTCATTCGGGTAAAAGGACATGCATAGCACCCGATTTCCGCCCACATCATGCCCCAGCGCATCCCAGATAAACTTGCGGGATGAGGCGAAGGCAAAGTCTCGAACGTTGTCCGCCTTAAAAATCCAGGTCTTCTTTCCTTCAGTCCCGGCCGCCTGATTCTGCTTCGCTTCTTCCGGAGTCACAATAAACACAGGCTCAGTCGCCGTCTTTGCCTGCTCCAACCGCTGCTGCTGCACCTCCGTTAGCACCTCAGCAGGATTCTGCAGGACGCCCGTTGAAGCGACGATGTGATCGTCCGGCACAGTGATTCGCACGGTGTAGTCACCGAATTCCAACGCGAACTCGCCCTGTCCGAGATATTCCTTGTGCTGCCAGCCCGTCACGTCCGAGTAGGCACACAGCCGGGGAAACCACTGAGCAATCTCGTACAGATAGTTTCCATCCTCATCGAAGTATTCAAATCCCGTTCGCCCGGGAAGCACGCGACCATTGTTGATGTTCCATGACCACGCGACAACAAATCTCAATGCCTGCCCCGGCTTCAGCTCCTGAGCCAGGTCCACTCGCATTCCTGTACGTACCACAGAGAATTTCAGCGCCGCGTTCGTCTCCGCGTCCAGCACTTCTGAAACCAGCATTTCCCCCGAAAACTTTTCGGCCGTCAAAATAGAATCGAGGCCCTTCAGCGAAATTCCCCCATCCAGTACCGGTGCCTCTGTCGATAACGCCCGGCCAGATTGCGGACTACGAATGTTGCCATCCAGCTGCAGCCAGAGATAGGACAGCGTATCCGGCGAGTTATTCAGGTAGGTGATCGTCTCGCGCCCCGTGAGCCTTTGCTTCGTGTCATCCAGCTCCACATCAATGTGATAATCTACCTTTTGCTGCCAGTACCGGTGCCCGGGAGCCCCCGAGGCCGTGCGGTAGTCATTTGGCGTCGGCAGGATCTCTTCCAGCTGCCGAAATCGATCCGCCTGCCGGTATTTGCTGTTGGTCACAGCCTGGGCCAGCAAGGGCGTTGCCGCCTGAAGCAACACGACTGACAGTAGCATGCGGCACAACAACCGCATGGAGAGAAAACGCGCTATGGAATCGTTCACACGAAAACCTCGGAGCACTGCCGCTAAGACAGCACCAAAACAATGACCGTGAAATGAAATGTCCGGTGGATTACCCGCAAAATATCCGGATTTCCCCCCGGAGCAAGAAGGAACCAGGAATTTCAGGGACGCCGCCGCCGGATGCCTCGCCCCTGCAGTGACGCACAGCCCGCCCCTTGCGTTAAAACACCTGCGCCACACACGAAAACGTTGCGAAAAAGCAACGCAGCGTACCGCGGAAGTCGCATTGCCGCTGGCGGTCTAATAGAAGCGGCAGGGCGCGAGCCTTCCGGTGCGTCCTATCCGACGCAGACCGACACCGGACGGCTCGCGCCGTTCCGCTTTTATGTCACGGCCACGTGCCATGCACCTGATTGCGTAAAGCCCACGCATCACGGCACGCGTTCAGGCAAACACCGTCAAGGCCGCAGGAAGCACTTCCAGGTGAAATTCCTGACAGGCCTCCGTCGTTAAGTCGCCATCAAGGTTCACATACACGGGCTGTGCAGAACGAACGATCATCCGACTCACCTGATGATATTCCACAAACGGTAGTTCCAGATGTGAACCGGTTTTCACAAGTTGAAACATCTTTAACAGCTGAAAACGCCCGGCGTCTCGAACAAAAATCAGATCCATCAGCCCGTCCCGAGTCGATGCACGGGGTGCGATCTTCAAAGCACCTCCCGCCTGAATTGTGTTGCAGGCAATGATCAGAAAATATCTGTCTTCGTACGCTTGATCAGGAAGCTCCACACGAAAAGGTTGCCGCCTGCCAAAAAAAATCTCGATGATTGCAGCCAGAGAATAGCGGGCAGGGCCCAACCACCGCATCGTCTCCGCACGCCGCGCAATGTTCATTCCACCTGCCCAGCCAGCGATGTTTATGCAGCAGGTACTTCGCTCGCCAGTCTGAACCCGGAGCAAGTCGAGGGGCTGCGTCCTTCTCTGCAGGATGCATTCGATTGCTTTTGCAATGTTCTGAATCCCCAGTTGATGATGAATCGCATTGCCCGTTCCTCCGGCAAAGAAGGCCAGCGGAAGGCGGCTTCGTTCTGACTGCTGCATGCATCCGTTAATCAGATTATGGACCGTTCCGTCACCTCCAATCACTCCAAGCCCCATATAGTCCGCGGGAGAAATCGCTTTCACCAATTCTGCGGCCTGTTCGGCGTATTCGGTAACGACCACCTGTACAGAAATGCCACTGGCTTCCAGTCGTGCAACCACGAAATCCGAGAGATCCCGACCTCGCTTTTTCCCACTGAACGGATTCGCTATCAACAGAAACGGGCTCATGGCAGGAACCCCCGCATTGAGAGGGTGACGCTGAACAGGGACATTCGGACCAATCCCGCAACGGAATGCCTACGGAGTTCGCAAGGACGACACGCAGAACAACGTCTCCCGCCAGACTCCCGACGCCATTTCCCCCGGATCTGAAAAGGCGGGCAGTCTGGTGCAGGCGGGCAGTCTGGTGCCATGCACCCAAACTCACAAGTGATTGCTGTTATTCACTTTATGTTCAGCACTTCCGCAGGTCTTGCCGCTCGGCAATACCTGCCGCGATCGCAAAGTGAACAGGAGCCACGCACCTGCCAATGTGCATTTTTGATGGATTCCGGTGGAAGCGCGGTGCTTGCCACCGGCTATTTCCTGCCAGCCCTGCAGGCTGAATCGCACAGTGCGTTGTCGTCAAAATGCTCAACACAGGGGCGAGGCACCTGTGACCCAATCAGGGACTTCCCTGGCTTTTCAGACAGAACAGGTGCTTCTCGCCGCGGATGAAAATACGATTTTCGGCTGGCACGGGAGAAGCAATCACGGATTCTTCCATGGGATTCTCGGAGAGCTGTTGGAATTTGTCGTCACCAATGCTGGCTACAAAAACCACTCCGTCTTCACGAGGCGCGTACAGATTGCCGCCCGCAATCAGCGGTGAGGCATAATAGTTGGACCGATTTTCCGGAAACGCGCCATTCCAGATTGTTTTGCCCGTGGCCGGGTCAAGACATTCGACTTCGCCACGATCACGAACAAGGTACACCTTCCCCTTCCAGACGGATGGACTTGGAACGAACGTGCCCACATCGTCTCGCTTCCAGACATGATTCGTTGCTGTCACGTCACCGGTCCCTCCCAGCCGAATACCATGCAGGCGTGGCTTACCGCGATCATTGCGACCAAAGGCAATCACGGCCATATCGCCGACAATCACTGGTGTCGAAATGGAAGGCCACAAACTTTCGCCATCCCGGTTGAAATTACCACAGGACCACAGAACAGCCCCATTCGCCGGGTCGTGTATGGTCAGGTGCTGTGCCCCCCAGATAAGTATCGCCTGCCGTCCGGCATGCTGAATCACAAGGGGCGTAGCGTAGCCGTGGTCGCCTTCCTGCGGGGTTTGGTAATTTCGCGCAACCTTCCACACCATGTCTCCCGTCTGCTTGTCAAAAGCCGCGAGCCAGGAGTCCCCCTGATGCATTCGGGTCATGATCACGTAGCGATCGATCAGGACGGGCGAGGTTCCGTGATCCCAATACAACGTATCGGGGCCAAATCGCTCAACCAGATTGGTCTGCCACCGTACAGAACCATCAGAATTCACAGCGGCCAAAGTACCACTCTTGTAGAAGACGAAAATGCTGTCCCCATCAGTCACCGGGGACGCGTTACTTCCGGAACCATTGCGATGCTTGCCGGCATTTTCCTGTCCAAACACCGCCTGCCAGACCTGTTTTCCCGACCAGTCAAACGCGAGCAACGCGTCTTTGCCGCCCACGGGAGCGGTCAGATAAATGGTCCGCCGCGAGACAATCGGTGTTGAACAGCCTTTACCAGGCAATGGTGCTCGCCAGAGTACACTTCCGCTGTCAAGCACTGTGGGATAGACACCGGACTCGGTGCTGCCCGTATCCTGCGGCCCGCGCCAGCGAGGCCAGTCGTGCTGCGGTTCGGTTGCGGCCGCCATGCCAGAGAAGAGAACCAGAACTGCAGAAATCAGGCAGGGGCAGAATCGCATGATGACGAACTTTTCGAATAAAAAAGTAGAATCGGAAACGCGTTCTGAAACATTGCCCATGCAGAATGACAGAGACATTTTCAGAAGCGTAATGCGGGGCTTTGCAGAAGAAGTGACAGAACTCGGGCGGCTCACACTTTCCATGGATCGCGATACTCGCTCGTCAACCAGGCGGGTTTACAGGACGGGTCCGTAAAATTCTTGTTTTGCGGATCCCATTTTATCGTCTGCCGGTGTGTGTAGGCCAGATTGACGAGATGGCAGCAGATCGCCGTGTGGCCACCTTCGATTTCGCTGGTGCAGGGGCGTTTGCGATCAGCAACACACTTCAGAAAGTCGTCAATGTGGGACGAACTGCGATACAGCCTGACCTTCGCATCTGACAGAAATTCTTTTTCTGCCTGGGCGGCATCTTTGAAATCTTTGCCTTCTCGTACAAGCCAGAAGGCGCCGCGGTCCACTTCAACATCACCCTCTGTCCCGTAGAATTTCACTCCACCAAAACGCATGCCGCTGCCATTTGTCTGCTCAACGGTGATCCCATTTTTATACAGCATTGTGGCGCCATGCAGAGCCTCGCTGTTTTCGGGCGGCCGCACTTCAACAGGGCCACTGTCGTCCATACCCAGTCCCCATTGGGCGATATCGAAATGGTGGGCACCAAAATCGCAAATCGCCCCGCCGGCGTATTCTGAATACAGGCGCCACGCCGGATAATGACCATGGACACCTCGAGGTGACAGGACTGAACTGTAGGGCCGTAACGGAGCCGGGCCCAGCCATCGATCCCAGTCCAGCCCCGGCTCCAGTGGCTCTTCAGCAAGATCACAGGGCCGGCCAGGATCCCCCACTTTGCAGGTAACGCGTTTCAGTGTTCCGATCACACCATTACGAACCAGCTCGCAGCCAATGCGAAACTCCGGCATCGAACGCTGCATCGAACCTGTCTGCAGGATGCGTTCTGTCTTACGTGCCGTGGCCATCACCTCGATAGCCTCGTGGATGTTATGCGTCAGCGGCTTCTCGCAATAGACATCCTTCCCGGCCTGCATTGCTTCAATCGCCATAATGGCATGCCAGTGATCAGGCGTCGCGATACAAACCGCGTCAACATCCTTCAGAGCCAGTACGTCACGAAAATCCGCGTAGCTTTTGCAGGCAAAGACGCCTTTCCCGGAATGCTCCGCATGGTATCTTTCTACCCGGCGACACGAATCCTCTCTGCGATTCTGATCCACATCACAGACCCCCAGAACTCGCACGTTTTTTGTAAGGAAACCCTCCAGCAGCCCTCGGTTCTGGAGCCCCATGCCGAGGAATGCCATATTAATCAGTCGGCTGGGCGCGGCCTGCGACGCCCGCAGATGCGATGGCAGAATGAGAGGCGAGGCAGCAACCGCACCAATTCGGGCAACGACTGACCTGCGTGTGACTTTCATAGACTGTCGTCCCCTGCGTTTTAACGTCTGCTTCTGATTCGGTAAGCGTCATTCCGGACAATAGACCGGTAGTCGTGACACGTCAAGTTTCAGCACTGGAAGCCTCGTACGAGGACCACGGCTATGCCGCGGAGATTCGATCAGAGCTTTCTAAACGAGCCTGTCTCAACGAGACCATTGCGTGGCGTTTCCACAGTGTCCGCGTTCCTCAAACAACCGTATCAGCCCCCGCCGACACCACTGGCCTTGTCATAGTCCTGTTTGCGAAACACCATCAGAGGATTATTGCCGATCACAAGGTACGTTACCTCCGGCTCCTCTTTCCCGCCCGCAACTTTCATCTTGACGATGAACGCTTTGCGATCCTCCAGTATTTCTTCCCGAACGACCTCAAACGTTTCCAGTTTTGTGCCTGCCTGCCAGCGAGCATCATAAACATCGATCGGAATACTCCAGCTGGTGATGGTTCTGTGGGGTTGCCCATCGCGCCAGGCCGTCAGCGACACATTCAGGGCTTCCCTGGCGGTCTCTTCTGACGGAATATACTTCGCCTCAGTGTCACCGCAGCCAATTGCAGCGATCGACAGCATGGATAGCAGGCCGACGACAAAAACTCCCAGAGAAGAACTGCGCAAGGAAGTGCTCCAAACAACAAACAAGGAATCCGGAATTAGCTCGCTGACTGATGCTCACGGGAAGTTCCGTGTATCTTTCTCCATCGCCTGCGACGCACATGGTAAAACAAAATCGGCAGCAGCAAATCGATGACCTCATCAGCCAGAAGAATTCCTCCCAGAACCGGAGCGGCCATTGGTCGAATCACCTCAGCCCCGACACCATCACTCCAGAGCATGGGTGCCAGGCTCAAAATCGTCGTTGCCTCAGTCAGCAGTTTCGGTCGAAGTCGATGAACGGCCCCCGTAAAGACGGCTTCCCGAAGTTGTGCCAGTGTGATCCGCTGCAACCCTCCGGCATTTTCGACGGCCTCCCGCAAATACACCAGCATGACAATACCGGTAGAGGCCGCCATCCCGAAGCAGGCAATATAGCCCACACCAACGGCTATCGAAAATTTGTATCCGAGCAGCCACTGACACAGGACGCCTCCCGCCAGAGCTCCTGGCGCTGACAGCAGCATAATGGCGGCATCAGTCCAATCCCGATATGTCACGTACAAAATCGCAAAGATCAGCACCAGCACCGCCGGAATCAGCAGCAGCAGCCTGCGTTGAGTTTCTGCGGCATGCTGAAACTGTCCGGTCCATTCGAGAAACACGCCCGACGGCACGGTCACTCGCTGACTGACCATGCGCCGAGCGTCATTCACAACGTCAAACGGATTTCGGCCTCGTACGTTCAGCCGCACGTAATTCCTGAGCCATCCGTTTTCACTTTTGATGGTCGCCGGACCTTCTGTGACCATCACACTCGCCACAGACTCAAGGGCCACAGTCTGTAGACGGCCATCCACGGATGTGCGGTCCGCCCCAACACGATAACGGGGAACCCGCAACTGCCGCAGTGTCTGTTCGTCCTGTTCCGACGCAACACAAGCAATCTGCAAACGCACAGGCAACCGTCCCCGATCCCCTGAAATCTCCGTGATCACTCGCCCAGCCAGTGCAAACTCAATTGTGGCCTGCAGATCACTCATGGCCACGCCCTGCTCTGCTGCACGTTCCGGATCCGGAATGACCTGAATCAGGCCTTTGCCACGAACAGGATCGGCAACAACATCGGCCGTGCCCGGAACATCTTTAAGCACAGCAGCAATCTCTTCTGAGGTCTTCACAACATTGTCCAGCGTACCCCCGAGAACTCGGATGCCGATTTCGCTGTTGATGCCGGTCGCCAGCATGTCCACTCGATTCTGAATGGGTCGCGTCCACACATTTGTCCATCCTGGCATTTGCAGCGATTCATCCATTTCGCCACCAAAATTGCTGAGGCTGTCCGGGGTATGTGCCTCCAGCAAAATGGATCCGGCATATCGTTCATTCAAACGTTGACGAATCGCATCATACTCCTCATGCGGATCAACGATCGGCAATTCTGCGTTTGGTGCCAGCCCATGATGAGTTTCTCCGTTTGCATGCGAGGCAACGGTATGCGAATTTGGTGCCGCATTCCGAATCACTCGAATCTGCGTCTGAACGGTACGCAGAGGCTCATCCAGAATTGCCACACGCGTAAAGCACTCATCGGCGACAAGCTGCAGCCACGTCGGCACCGCCCGTATGTGCAATTGTCGATTCAGATCCTCGGTGTGACGAGTCCAGCGACGAGCACTCTCGATTCGAAGCGACTGCAGCAACCGCTCCTCCATGGCAGCGGGCGCGAATCCCGGAATGAAGCGGGCGCGAATCCCGGAATGAAGCGGGCAACGTTCCATAGCGATTCGAAAATCCCTGACGCCCCGGACGTAGTGCCCTGCACCGTCAGCAAACCGCGATCCCGAAGTGAAAACCGAACTCGCTGCACAGCGGCCGAGACCGTTTCCAGGCTGAGTGTCATCTCCAGATCACGTTTAAATTCCAGCGGAATTTCAGCAATGACCCTGGCAATGTCACCGATTTCCACGGGTCGCGTCAGCAACCCTGACCGCCGCCACTCACCCACAGCATCGTCAGCCAGCCGCCTCGACAAATCTTCCCGCAGTTGCTGACGAAAGATCTCGGTGTACTCAAAGGCGGTTTCTCGCTGAATGGCATCAAACCGAAACGCGGCAAGGTCGACAATCTCCGACTGCAGGCCTGCCGACACCTCCTCGATCAGCCCCTCGGTAAACAGTCTTCCCAGAAACTCATTCGCAATCTGCGTGGCATCGTTCACAGCAAGCCGCCGACGTGGCCAGAATTCCTGCGGCCGAAACTCAATCATCGTCTCGATCATATCCAGAGGTGCGGGGTCAAATGGCGTTTCCGCCCGCCCTGCCTTTCCGGTGACCATCTGAACTTCCGGAAATCGGCACAGCACCATATTGCGGGCTTTCAGGTCATCCGCGGATTCCGAAATCGACGCCCGAGGTACTGTGATGGGCATGTCCATCACAATCCCCTCATTCAGTGGCATTCGAATCTCAGTCCCCAGCGGACTCATCGCGCTGCGTGCCACCAGGCCCGTCAGCAGCAGAAAAACAATGCCGCAAATTCGGCTGCCTCGCGACCGCAGGAACAAGGCGCAGCAGACGATGGCCGAAAACAGCACAGCCCGAAACACAAACTCGCTGCCAGGCACCACCGCTGCCAGAATGAAGGTCACGCAGAGAATCATCAGCAATGGAGCCGGCCTGTCCATCAGAGACGTCAGCACAGGCTGATAAACACTCAGAGCACTGCGGACGACGGCACTGTCAGTTTCGTCCCGCATACGCCCGCGAATGAGTATGGTACACAGTGCCGGGACGAGCGTAATCGCCAGCACCGCTGCGGACAGCAACGCCAGTGACTTTGTCCATGCCAGCGGCGCATACATATGACCGTCGATGCCCTGCAGTGCGAAGATCGGCAGGAACGAGACCAGCATAATCATGATCGAAAAAAAAACCGGGCGACCAACGGTCCGACAGGCGTCCACGACAATCTCGCTGATATCACCCTGAACAGACTGCTCGCCAAATCGCAGTCGCAGATGGTGCATCACATTTTCCGTTAACACAATTGATGAATCGACGAGCACCCCTATCGAGATGACGATTCCGGCCAGTGACATAATGTTGGTCTGAATATCAATGATTCCCGCATGAAGCAGGGCACTCATCGCCAGAAACGTGAACGGCACGCAGCATGGCAGCGAAATGGCAATGACCAGCCATGCACGAAAATGTTTCAGGACCAGCAGCACACACACCGCCGCGATCACCAGCGCCTCGATCAGCGTACGCGTCACGGTAGACACCGCGCTGGTAATCAGTGACGTCCGATCATAACAGGGGACGATGCGAATCCCCGATGGCAGGCCTTCGGCTATCTGAATCAGCCGTTCCCGGACACGCTGAGTGACCTGCAGAGTGTTGTGGCCGTACCGCAGATGCACAATCCCGGCAACCGCTTCGGAGCCTTCCTTCTCAAACAGGCCTCGTCGAGGCGCAGGAGCGAACGCGATTCTGGCGATATCACGCAACCGAATTGCACTTCCATCGGCTGCAGGAATCAGACGCTGTTCCCAGGCTTCCCGAGTCGCCCGCCCTGTCGACGGCAGCCCCTGGTCGTTCTTGTCGCCCGAGGTACCTCCCACATTAGCAGAAGCCGCGGCTTTCGAAGTCAGCTCAACGACAAATTCGGCATTCCCCTTCTGCAGTACGTGTCCGCCCGCGGATTCTACCGGGCGCGATAACTCGGCCGTCACGTCGTTCAGCGTCAATCCGAAGCCTGCCAGCAGGCTGGGTTCCACCTGTATCGTCAGTTCCGAATGAAAGCCGCCCACGCCAGCCACTTCCGCAACGCCGGGCATGGACCGTAATTGCGGTGCAATCAGTGTGTCCTGAATCGATCGCAATTCCGCAAGGTCGTAATCTTTGCCTTCAACGGTGTACCAGTAAATCTGCCCCGTGGGAATACCGTCCGCCGCAAGGATCGGCCGAACTCCCCGCGGCAAAACGACGTCCCCGGTCGACATCTGATCCTGCACTCGTTTGCGTGCTGCCGCATACGTTACATGATCTTCGAAAATGATGTGCAACATAGAGTAACCCATGTCGCTGGATCCGCGAACAACCCGTACGTCTTCCAGGGCCTGGAACTGCCGAGATAACGGCTGAGTGACCTGTTGATAGATTTCCGAAGGACCATGTCCCTGCCATTCGGCGAAGACAATCACCTGATTTTCCGACAGGTCCGGCACCGCATCAATCGGCATACGAAAAGCCGTTAAGGCTCCTGCAATGACGAAAACAGCCGTCGCCATCAGAACAAATACGCGATGCCGGACAGAGAAACGCACAGCCCAGTCGATCATCGCCGCTGTCCTGAGAAAGACGCGGAAACGCAGCCACTGAAAATTATGGAAGCGGGGCCATCGGTATGCATCATGCCTGAGTCACCTCGCTATGGGCTTGGCGGTATTTTCGCCAGGTACTTTTCCGGTTCGTCACGCAGTCGCCGTTCGCATCCTGCACAGCAAATGAAAACTCGGCGATCACCCAGCATGACAGGAATCGGCCCCCCCATGGAATTCAGTGACAGCCCTGTTACCGGGCAAATCTTCTGCTGTGCAACAAGACTCTGATCCTCCGCAGACAGGACGACCGCTGCTGCCGTTTTGCGAACCGGAGCCAGCGGCGATGTCGCCGATGAGGAAGTCATCGCGGACGAGTTTGCCCCAAAGTAACCTGCCGCCAGACTCGGATTCAGTCGTGATTCCGCGTCTATCAGGAAGGCGCCCGCTGTCGCGACACGCTGACCAGCACTGAGGCCCGACAATACGGGATAAAAAGCACCAAACCGCCGCCCCACAGTCACGACCGTGCCATCAAACATTCCCGGCATCGATTCGACATACACCAGTCGCTCAGTCCCTCGATCAATAACGGAGGACTCCGGAACAAACAGGATCGGATTCTCTGTCGCTTCAACCAAAGCAGTCTCTGAGATTTCACCGCCATCGGCAGCCAACACGTCCAAAGCGGGAATCGCAATGACAGCAGTCACGGCGCTGCCAACGGGAATTGCGTCCGGATCATCCGGCAGAATCCAGGTGTTCGCTCGTCCTGATCCTGCTGAAGGCTCGGCGGTGTTACTCTGAATCGTGGCCGAATATTGAGTGCCTGAAGCCTCAAACGTCGTCATCGTCGCCTGCCGTGTTTGTACCAGAAGAGCAGCGTCACGGACTGACGGAAACACTTCCAGTCCGACACGACTTTTGTCAGACTCCTGTGATATCATGGTCTTCAGGACGCCCGTAAATGACAGTTCATAGCAGAGATCCTTTGTCTCAACCGTCGCAACCCGGATTCCGGCCAGTTGAATCCGATAGGGCGTGAACTGCATTCGTGCCACAACGCCCTCTGGCAGCAGTTGCGCCTCTGTTTTGCGGCGGGGCACGAGATCCATGTTGCAAATCGGACAAATTGCCGGCCATGTCGACAGCACGCCAGGATCCATGGGGCAGAAGAATTCATGAGCCCCGGACACAGTTTGCTCAGATCCCATGGACAGCGAATTCCAGATTGTCCGATCCCATAGACTCTGAAGCGTCGTCCACTGGCTAACAATTCCGGCCGCAAGCAGAATGACAATCAGGAAACGAAACCGCACCTGGCCCAGTTTCAGCCACCACAGCACATGCGTCGGCAGAGAACGCCGCGGCGTCACAGGCTCATCCAATCCACTCATCTCGATGACCTCTGTTTGTATTGAGCATCCAGAACCTTCGTGCGTCATGGTCTCACGGAATCCCCGGGGTTTTGGCCTGTGTCAGAACTGATTTTGGAATCCGTTTTTGTCGACGTTGTTGCTGCGGCATCCGTCTCAGGTTCCGGGGGCATCGGATGTTCCCAGTGCAGCAGCAGATCATAGTCCTCATGGCGAAACACCCAGACAGGATCAATTCCCACCACGACGTACCGTTCCCGCTTTTCTTCATTGGAACCGGAAAGCTTCAGGCGGACCGCCATACACCTTGGCGCGTTGCCCGGAACGCTGCCGAGGATCTCGTAGGATTCCAGAACCTGATCAGCCCTGCGGCTGGAATCCGTCACATGAATCACTGGCGAAGTCTCCGGAACAGGACCGACGGGCTGTCCAGCCTTCCATGCTTCCAGAACAATCTTCAGGGCATCCCGGGATTTTTCGACGGAGGGTATATAGTCGGCATTGGTTGGCGTTCGTCCACAGCCGACAACCGATACGAGCACCGCCGCCAGCAGAACCCAAAGCCGTGTCAGCCTATTGAAAACGTTCTGCTGTTTATGCGGCATTGACACGCTGCTCCTCTGCTAACTCGGCGTGATCTTCAGAAAGGAAGCTGCACAACCTCGCCGCTGCTTCTTGTGCCAATGGCCCGCCAGACCCCGAGATCTACATTTTCGCTGCAGAAATGAACGGATGCATCACCCATCATCACCTGTACGCCTCCGGTGTGCCGACTGCTGGCCGACACCTGCATCGCCATATTTGTCATTGACCCCGGAAACCCGGTTCCCGCACAGGAAACCGTGTTGGGGGTGGCCACATGATTGTACTGCGTGCAACAGTTTTCTCCCATGACCCAGCTGTAACCCCACTTGCTGGTCAGCGGTGTGGCTGTCAGTGGATTCAATGCCCTGCAGGCCTGGTAGGTCCCGTCCAGCGTTGTCTGGTGGGGCATCACAAACAGGTCTGATTTTGGATCCGGTCGTCCCTGTCCACGAATTCGCTCACTGAAGAAAACCGTGTTGCTCATTCCGTCTGTGATGTCTCTTGCGCGGCAGCGACTGAGGTAATAGAAAACGCCTGTCTGCAGTTCAGAAGGCGCCGTATCGCCTGCAATTCCAGGACTGTCACTGCGGTCACACAACCAGCCGCCCTGATTCGCAGCGTAGTTGTTCTGACCCTGCCATGGATCGGTAACACCCAGATCTGAAGGGCAGAAAAAACCGGGGATCACCGATCGACTTGCCACACTGTTGATTCCCGTCGGACTGACGTAGGCCGGCATAAACGCCAGAACGCCCCCCATACCCGGCGTTTCAGGAGGTGCGCTGAAGTTGATCGACTGGTAAAGATTCGCCTGTTCAATGTACGGTAGCACCATCGCGTGCTGCGACCAGCGAGCATACACAGGAGCCCCGGCGTAACTGGCTCCCTTTCCAAAGGGATACACGTTGTGCGTATCGTGGTAGTTATGAATGGCCAGTGCGATCTGCTTGAGATTATTCTTGCATTGCGTCCGACGAGCGGCCTCGCGCGCCTGCTGGACAGCCGGCAGCAGCAATGCCACAAGAATCGCGATGATGGCGATTACCACAAGCAGCTCGATCAGTGTGAAACCTCGATTCCTGTGGGGTAAACGGTTCATCAGACGTTCCTTCTTCAAACAAAACCAACAGATGAAAAACAGGTTCAAGAGCAGACAAAAAGCATCAAAGCGTTGAGGATTATAGTTCCTGCTGCGAATTTCAGCAGCAGACAAGTGCCCTTTTTCATACGCCTGACAATCAGATCTTCACAGGAAACGCCCCCAATAGCCAATCTTTTTGCGCGGAGATCTTCCGGAAAACCGATCGGAATTCTGAAAGAATTCTGAATCTCCGCCATTCACCTCTCGCACAGACTGCCGCAAGCCATCCGGTTTCGTGCCGCCCGGGAGAACACTTTTCGGCAATCGCAGCACATGAAGCGTACATCTCAATATCGTTGCGGTAAATCCCTACCCCTGAATTGAGCCTCCCCCGATCGACAAAGGCCCTCCGGGATCGGGAACAACAGCGGCCCCGACACCGATCGCAGTCACGCAGGTCCGCCGAAGTAAAAAGCCGAGAAACAGGGGCACAGACCAGGTACCAGGTGCCATGAGACCAGGTACCAGGTGCCATGCACCTGAAACTATAAGTGATTTTCCAGAAACACGTTATGTCTCGCAGCTCCGCAGGATTGGCGGTTGGGCCAGGGAGCCAGTTTCGGAGTCGGGGGGCGGTGGGATATTCGGTGCGTTTCTTCGACTCCGGGGTTTTTCCGGCAGAGGGGGGCTTGTGGAGGATGCGGCTGGACGGGACAATTCCAGACCCGCCTTTTTCTGCAGAGATCTTCACGAGGTCCGCTCATGCCAAACAATTTGTCCTGCCAAACTCCAGTGTCAACGACGGGTGGCGTCACAGCACTTTGGGCCGCGTTGCGGCGTTGCGCGTTGATTGTCTGCATGCTGTTCGGCAGCGGTTCGTCGCTGAGCGCTGAAGACGGGGAGCAGTTTTTTGAGCAGGAAATTCGACCGCTGCTGATCAACCAATGCGTCGCCTGTCATGGCGAGCAGAAGCAATCCGGCGGGCTGCGTCTGGATTCAAGGGACGCCGTGCTGAAGGGTGGCGACAGTGGTCCGGCTGCTGTCCCGGGCGATACTGCGAACAGCCGCATCTCAGCCGCAATTCGATATGATGGCGACCTGCAGATGCCCCCGGAGAATCCGCTGACGGATGCTCAGAAGACGGCTCTTAATCACTGGATCAGCCAGGGACTGCCATGGCCGGCCCAGAGCGGCCCCCTGAAACCCGTGCGTGCGGATGCCGCAAAAACGCACTGGGCTTTTCAACCGGTCACAGACCCGGCCATTCCGCAAACGGGGTCCCGTCGCATTGGAACCGCTGTGGATGAATTCCTTCAGCAGCGTCTTCAACAGGAAGGACTAACGCTGTCCCCCGAGGCCGATCGCAGGACACTGATTCGGCGTCTCAGTTACACGCTGACAGGGCTTCCGCCGGCACCGGAGCTTGTGGATCAATTCGTCGCCAACTCGGATCCTCTGGCGCTGGAGAAACTGGTGGATACGCTGCTGCAGTCTCCTTCCCATGGTGAACATTGGGCGCGTCACTGGCTGGACATTGCACGCTATTCCGACACCAAAGGTTATGTGTACGCACGGGAAGAACGATTCTGGGTTCACGCATGGAACTATCGGGACTGGGTTGTCAACGCGTTAAACAGTGACATGCCGTATGATCGTTTTCTGCTGTTACAGATTGCCGGGGATCAGGTCGCGGATCGATCGGAAGGCGACCTGGCAGCCATGGGGTTTTTGACTCTGGGCCGGCGATTTCTGGGCGTTCGTCGCGACATCATCGACGATCAGATTGACGTCTTGTGTCGTGGCACGATGTCACTGACTGTGGGATGTGCTCGCTGTCATGACCACAAGTACGATCCGATTCCGACAGCGGATTATTATTCGCTTTACGGAGTCTTTGACAGTTCGCGTGAGGCATTGGTAGAGCTTCCGGCAGTTGGCAACGAGAATGCCGAGTTTCAAAAGTCCTTTCATGAAAAGGCGGCTGCCCAGGAGGCCCTGCTTCAGCGTCACCGTGCGACAACAGCGGCGCGGGTTCGTTCACGAATTGGCGACTACCTGCAGGCACAGCTGGAGCTGGGCCGTTATCCGGAAGCGGGCTTTGACCAGATCATCGCGGCCAGTGATCTGCTGCCGTCGTTTGTGCATCGCTGGCGCGACTATCTGCGAGACGCTGAGCGGACTGGGGACCCTGTTTTTCGAGCATGGCACGCGTTCCGCAATCTCCCTGCGGCTGAGTTTTCGTCACAGTCCGCTGCAGCCATGGAAAAACTGCTGGTGCTGCCGGACCACCAGTTCAATTCGCGGGTAGCGGCGGCATTCCGGAAAGCACCGGACTCTTTTCAGGATGTGCTTCAACGGTATACGGAGCTGTTTCGGCAGGTGGAGAAGGAATGGCAGGCATCAATCGCCGCCGCAGCGGCCGCCGGCATACCTGTTCCTGAGCGAATGTCCGATGCGGCATCTGAGCAGCTGCGACAGGTGCTGTATGAACCAGGCCGACCCTGTTTTGTTCCGAACGAACCTGTGGTCAGTACAGAGTATGATTTTGATTCAGGCACCTGTAATGAACTCTGGAAGCAGCAGGTCGAACTGGACCGTATGATTCTGAACGCGCCGTCACAGCCGCGATTCGCGGTGGTACTGAAGGATCGAGCCGCACCGGTGACGCCGCGAATTTTTCGCCGGGGCAATTCGGCAAATAAGGGGGATGACGTTCCCCGGCAGTTTCTGTCGCTGCTTAGTGGTGCGGATCGTCAGCCATTCCAGACAGGCAGCGGTCGGCTGGAGCTGGCGCGGGCGATCATTGATCCGCGTAATCCCCTGACAGCCCGTGTGCTTGTGAATCGTGTGTGGGCGCATCATTTTGGTGCAGGGCTGGTGGCAACTCCCGGAGACTTTGGGCTTCGCGCCGATCCGCCGTCCCACCCGGAGCTGCTGGACTGGCTGACTTCAAGATTTGTGGAAAGTGGCTGGAGTCTGAAGGCGCTGCATCGCCTGATTGTGCTGTCCGCAGCCTTTCGGCAGGCATCCACAGGTCCGGCCGATCAGGGAGCACTGCAACTGGCGCAGACGAAAGATCCGGCCAATCGACTTCTCTGGAGAATGAACCCGCACCGTTTGACATTTGAGGAGATGCGGGATTCGATGCTGTCAGCATCGGGAAAGCTGGATTCGTCCATGGGTGGAAAGCCCTCTGAGCTTTTCAACGCTCCGTTTACTGTGCGCAGGACGTTGTACGGGCTGGTGGACCGTCAGTTTCTTCCCGGGACACTGCGCATGTTCGACTTCGCCAACCCGGACCTGCACATCCCGCAGCGAAGTGAAACGACGGTACCACAGCAATCTCTATTTCTGATGAATCATCCGCTGGTGCTGGATCAGGTTCGTGAACTGGCAAAGCGGGTGTCTGAGGCAGGAGACGGCGGGCAGCAGATTCGGGCCCTGTTTCAGAGGACGCTGCAGCGGGAACCTTCGGAATCGCAGCTTCGCGATGCCATGGAGCTTTTAGCGACCGACGTACCAGCTCCGGAAGCACCGTCACCAACAGCAAAGGACTGGAGTTATGGCTATGCCGTTGTTGACGAGCCCAACGGACAGACGATGGGCTTCACGCCGCTGCCCCATTTTACAGGAACCACATGGCAGGGTGGAGCGACACACCCGGATGCAGCGATTGGCTGGGTACAGCTTTCTGCCAAAGGCGGGCACCCGGGCAATGATCGACAGCATGCCTGTGTTCGCAGATGGACGGCCCCAGCGGCCATGTCGGTGCAGTTGGTCAGCCAGTTGAAGCATGAACCTGCGCAGGGTGACGGCATCCGAGCTTTCATAGTCAGTTCACGGCGAGGAATTCTGAGCACTGTGCGGATACACCGGCAGAGCAGCGAGCTGACTCAGGGGCCGATTGCGGTCGAAGCTGGGGAGACGCTGGATTTTATCGTCGACATCGACAAAGAGTTGAACAGCGATCAGTTTGAATGGACGGTCACGCTGACAGAACAGGGTCGGGACGATGGAACGCAATGGAATTCCGTTTCGGATTTTCCGAAACCTCCCAATCCGGATCTGACACCGCTGCAGCAGCTGGCGCAGGTTCTGTTTTGTTCCAACGAGTTTCTGTTTGTTGACTGAGGCGACGTGGGCGGGGGGAGTTTTACTTTCCGAGCCCGATGGCTGTGGCCGTGGCGTATTCTCTGGCGTGCGAGATTGTGATCTGAATCTGCAGGATCCCCATGGATTCTGCGATGCGGCCAGCTTCTCCGGAAAGTCGTACCGTCGGCTGGCCTGTGTGCAGGGAGACAATTTCGATATCGTGAAACGTCATGCCTTCGATAAATCCGGTTCCCAGGACCTTCACCACCGCTTCTTTGGCGGCCCAGCGTCCGGCAAATCGGATGGCGGAATCGCGGTGCTTTTGAGAATAGGCGATTTCATCCGGAGTGAAGCATCTGTCGATGAAATGCGATCCATGTCGCTCCAGCATTCCGCGGATGCGTTCAATTTCGACAATATCTGTTCCGAGGCCAAGAATCATCGTTATTGGAACAGTTTCAAAAAGGACAGACGGCAGACAGAATCGGTACCGGAACAATGCGGGCTTGAGAGCGAAAGCCGGACGATTCGCTTCAACACGCCTTACCATCCATGTCATTCACGGGCAGTTTGGACAGTGTCGGATTTCCACTCTGGTGCGATTGGATGCGTTCACGAAATCGCGAGGGCATCCGGTTCAAAACACATTTCCGTGAGAGCCGGGGTGGTGAAGCACCCCGGCTGTTCCTGAAACGAAATCAGAATCACGGCGTCGCACAGCACTAGGCGCCGTACTTTTCCAGGCGTCCGGCATGCGCCAGGGCCTGCAGCATTAGATACTTTGCTTCAAACATACCGAGTTCTCCGACTCGGCAGGCGGATTCGCCGAATTGTCGAGAGCCATCAAAGCGGCAGTTGTCGGCCACGAGCATTGTGGGGACGGGGTGACCGCTGTGGGATTTCATTTTTGCGGGGGTACTGTGATCTCCGGTCACGATCAGGACATCGGGCTTGAGAGCCATGATGTGCGGGATGCCGGAGTCATATTCTTCGGTACGTTTGACTTTAGCTTCGAAGTTTCCATCTTCGCCGGTGCTGTCGGTATACTTGAAGTGAATGAAGAAGAAGTCATAGCGAGACCAGTTTTCCTCGAGGCACTTCATCTGGTCTTCGAGAGAATGCCCCGCATCCAGAATGTCCATATCGACCAGTCGAGCCAGACCGCGGTACATCGGATAGACGGCAATTGCGGCTGCTCTGGTTCCGTAGACATCCTGGAACCGTGGAATTGGTGGCATTTTTGCGATGCCACGCATTGTGAGGAGATTTGCGGGCTGATCATTTTTCAGAATTTCCGCAGCCTGTCGCATGAACTCCGTCAGGATCTCTGCCGTTTTCTGGGAAGCGGGATCGCTGCCCTGCGGCTTCAGCGGGGGCACGCCAGTTCGCTGAGGGTCCGTATCATTGACATTGCCACCCAGGCCTTCGCCACGGATGACGATGACGAGGCGATATTCTTTGACGTGGCAAACAAACACTTCGACCCCGGGAATGGAGATCGTATCCAGTTTTTTGCAAAGTTTTTCGGCAATCTCTGAGGAGACGCGACCGGCACGTCGATCGCTGATATTTCCGCCAGCATCCACGGTGACGAAGTTACCGCGAACAGCGACATCGCGATCGGTCAGGGCAAAGTCGATACCCAGGGCTTCCAGAACACCACGACCGATGTCGTACTTAAGAGGATCATAGCCGAAGAGTCCAAGGTGCCCTGGGCCGCTTCCCGGAGCGATACCCGGCAGGACCGGTATGCTCATTCCCAGCACGCCTCGCTGAGCGAGTGCATCCAGATTAGGTGTATTGGCCGTTTCCAGTTCGGTCTTGCCACCTGGGAGAAGGGGAAGCCCGCCAAGGCCATCCGCAACATACAGGACGATTTTGGAATCGGCTGGCTTCTGCAGCCGTCGTGTCAGATCATGAATATCGGTCATTGCAAAAAGATCCTGAAAACAGCAGTACTCGGGCATCGGTAAAGTCCTGCATCGGCACTCAGCCGCAGTTGCACAACGCTCCCGAACACCCGCAAACTAAAGCAAACCGACACTACACAGCATCGGCAAAGTCAACATTCAAAACTTATTCGGCCGCCCGACCGGCTCGCACCATCACCGCCTGCCAGGCATCCTGTGTCAGCACATCCGCCTCGACCTTCAGCAGACGTGGGATACCATCGAGGACGGGATACCGCAGGCGTTCAATTGGATTTGTACAGACCAGAGCATCAGCATCCTGTACAAGTACGGAATGGCACTCCGGACAAACCAGAATTCCGTGGGCTTTTTCGATGGTGAACGGCATAATTTTTCAGTATCAGAAAAGCAGACACTCGTGGTGACGAATGTACTGGAACGACGCGGTCGGGTTCCGGGACGAATGAGGGATTCTACAGGGCGACGTCCGGGAATCAAAACCCCCGTAATTCGCGAATATCCCGGAAGGTTCTGAGATTGTAACCGATTCCGGCATAATCCAGAGCCGAACACAGGGACCTGACGGCCACGCCCATTCCATCCGGGCCGCTGAATCCACCAAACTGTCCCCCGCCCTTCAGGTGAGGCTCCGTTTCCACGAAAAACCCCGGCAGGCCCAGTTTCTGCAGTCGCGGTTCCAGCAGTGGGATTTGTTCACGAAGATCGCGGAAGATCATTTCGTGCCCGGAATCACCTTCATCGCAGGGCACAAAATTCTTCAATCGTTCTTCGTCAACAGCCCCTTCCCAGACCAGTGAAGGATCGATGCGGTAATCTTTTACATGCATCCACCCCAGCCACGGAATGGTCGCCTTGTATTCGGCAAAGACCTGGATGGCATTCTTATTTTGTGCCGCCACGTTGCCGGCGTCATAGATCAGAACCATGGAGGGGTGATCGACCCGCTTTGCCAATTCTGCCAGCAGCGGGCCTGTTTCTCCGATCAGATTCGGTTCAATTTCGACACCGTACACTAATCCTTCTGCGGCGCAGATCTCGGTGATGCGTCGAATCTGATCTGCGGCCTGATCGAGGTGCAGTTCCGGCTTTGTTCCGCGCGGATGGTAGAACGAGAACCCTCGAATCAGCTTTGTGTCGAGGGCTTTGGCGGCGTGGATAGTCTTTGCAACATCACCGGCAAGATATTCGTCAAACGGCACAAAACGATTGTGCGAACCATCATCGATGTTGAGGAGTTTCACCTTTCCCAGTCGCGATCCGATGCTGGTGACACTGACACCGTATTCGGCATGAAACTTCTTCAGTGTTTCCAGCTTAGCGTCACTCAGTTCTGTGACATGCTCGACACGACCTTCACCGGTGACATCGATAAAGCGAGGGCTGTAGTAGCGGATGCCGATAGCCGCAAGCGCAGTCATCTGCTCCAGAGCCGTGCGGCGATTGGCGGCTTCATCTGCGAACGCACTGATAATAACGGAAGATCGACGCATCATGTACCTTTACTGCTTTTCTGGTGAACTAGTCCACTTTCAACTTCATCACCGGCGATGACGGTGACTCAGAGACTGTAACTGGAAGATGGCCGTGCCGCATTGTTCAGACAAGCTGACGCAGACACAAGCGAGCGGAGTCCCGGAGCCGTTTTGGTTCGTTCGCAGGAATCCCGGTCTGCCGAATTCGGGCCTGAGACTTCCCGCGGACACCGGGGGAAGTTACGTTGCTGCTCCAGCGGGAACCTTAAAGAGTGGTCCGTGGTCTGTTTTCGAGGCAAACGCGCAATTCTGCCGCCGACGGGATCTTCAAAACACTGATTTTTTGCCATTTTTCTTTTTGGGCAAATTCCATGCGAATGCCGCGAATTTTTATTGCACTGACTGCCCTGCTCTGTTCCATCCTGACGGCCGAGGCGCAGGTGCTGGACAAGCAGCAGCAACTAAATGCTCAGACATTCTGGGTGAACCGCGACTGGACATGGTACCAGCAGAACATTCCCTTTTTTGAATGCCCGGACGCGGAGATTACGACCACCTGGTACTACCGCTGGGAACTGCTGACTCGTCATCTGACGTATGGTTCACCCAACAGCGGCTATTCGTTTACCGAATTCATAGACCGTCCGTTCTGGTCTGGTGCCTACGGCGCTATCAGCTGCCCTGCAGGCCATCAGTTGTATGAGGCGCGCTGGCTGCGCAGCCCGCTGGTCGCGAATGATTATTCCCGCTACTGGTTCCGCACACCGGGAGCTCAGCCACGCAATTACAGTACGTGGCTGGCGGATTCTGTCTGGGCCGTTCATGAGGTGCATCCTGACGCAGCCTTTGCCGTGGATCTGCTTCCGGATCTGATCCGAAACTATGAAGGCTGGGAGTCGCGGCAGTTTTCACCGGAAGTCGGGTTGTTCTGGCAGACGGGTCATGATGACGGGATGGAGTTCAACATCAACAGTCGACAGACAAAGGACATTCTGCGCGGCGCGCCGGGCTACCGCCCCAGTTTCAACGCTTACATGTGGGCGGATGCGGAGGCAATCGCAAGACTCGCGCGACTGGATGGCCAGAACGCTTTGGCCGAAAACTGGCAGAAGAAAGCGGATGCCCTGAAGGAGAAGATTCAGAGTCTGCTGTGGGATGAGCGACGGGGATTTTTTCTGCCGATGTATCGCGATGATGAGGAGCGGGAAGGGCACAAGGTCCGTCGACTGACGCGAACGTATGAATCCGGGGAATTTGCCGGCAACGAGCATGGTCGCGAGCTGATCGGTTACGTTCCCTGGCAGTTTGGGCTTCCGGCAACAGATCGTGGTTATGAAAACGCATGGAAGTATCTGATGGATCCCAGCTATTTCGCCGCAAAGTATGGCCCGAGTACCGTGGAGCGAAATGACCCGATGTTTCTTCTGCAGAAGTGGTGTTGCTGGTGGAGTGGTCAGTCGTGGCCTTACGCAACCACACAGACGCTGAAGGCTCTCGCGAATGTTCTGCAGAATCCGGTTTACCGCAATTCGAACTCCAAACTTCCAGTCACAGCGGCCAATTACGTCAGTCTGCTGCAAACGTATGCTCGGTCCCATCGCAAAGAGGGACGACCCTATCTGGCTGAAGCCCTGCACCCCGACACGGGTTCGTTTGAAGGCCATGACGGCTACAATCATTCGGAGCACTATTTCCATTCCGGCTTCTGCGATCTGGTGATCACCGGGCTTGTTGGGCTGAAGCCGTCTACCGGCAACACTCTGGAAATTGTACCGCTGGCATCGCCGGACTGGGCATGGTTTGCCCTGGACGATGTGGCTTACCACCATCAGCGGCTGAGCATTCTGTGGGACCGCGACGGAACCCGTTATGGTCGTGGAAAGGGGCTGCTCGTGCTGGTCAATGGAACTATTGTCGGGCAGACTGAGCGACTGGAGCCGCTGACCGTAACGCTGCCGGCTGCGGTTTCTCCGGAGACATCCGCAACGGATGCTGAGGCGATTGCCGTCAACTTTGCGGTGAATAACGAAGGCGACTACTACCCGCGACTGACGGCGAATTCCGTGCAGCCCGGGACATCTCCTGCGAAGCTGATCGACGGCAATGCGTGGTATGACCAGCACCCGCCAAATCGCTGGGTGGCGGAAGATTCCGCCGGCCCTGAGGACACGCTGGAGCTGGACCTTGGAACTGCGCGCACCGTGCATTCGCTGCGTTTAATGTTTCTGGAAGATGAGCCTGCGATCCTGCCGCCTCAGCACTGCCGGATTTTTCACAGAGTCTCGCCGGATGCCGCATGGATGCCGCTGCAGGCTCGCCAATCCTGCGAAATCCCAACAGGGCGGACGGCCAACATCTGGACATTTGACGAAATGCCGGTTCGCCAGTTGCAAATCGTAATGATTCGCGGAGACCACGGGAAAGCAGGACTGACAGAACTGGAGGTCTGGGGCAATGCGATCCGTCCGATCACTCCGCCACCAGCTCCGGAGGGCAATCTGGCCGCGGTGCGGAAAGGTATGGACTATCCGAAGATGTCCGCTTCGCATACGTCACGTTACGATCGTCTGGAGATGGCTAATGATGGTCGCAGCGTGTTCGCCGCCAGTCCTCACAATCGCTGGACCTGCTACGAATCTCCGAATTCCACAGACTGGCTGGAGGTGGATTTTGGCAAAGCCGAAACCATCAGTCGAGTGGAACTGCTGATTTACGATGATGGCGGTGGGGTTCAGGCGCCAAAAACGGTCACGATCGAGTGGTTTGATGGCACCCTCTGGAAGCCCGTGGATCTGAAGCGGGCAAATCCCGAAAAACCCACCGGCGGCATCTCCAACAGTCTGCAGTTTCAGCCCGTCAGCACTGCCCGACTGCGGGCCGTGTTTGAACACAAAGGCGCAGCCCGGAGCGGGGTCACCGAAATGGAAGTCTGGGCACAGTAGGCCCTGCTCCCGTACTGCGTGGAGCATAAAGATTTCCTGATATCATCCAAAGCAAGATCGACCTGCGCCGTTACCGACCCGCGTCAGGGAGTGTTTGCCCACGGCTCCATCGCGGCGATTCTGTATCGCTCGGGCAGTTAGGCTAAACAAACCCTGCCGGTTATGACGATTGTGGCAGCGTGGGTCCGCGGCTTTGATTTCACAAACGGCAGGAACTGCCGCTGGATCAGGGCTGCCTGCAAAAATCCGCTGTTCTCGGTACATCCAGCCGTCTCAGACTGTGCTGGTGTCACTTAGAACCACGGATCAGCGCCCATGAAAGTCCCGGGGCTGGTTATTGTCTGCGTCGGGATCGCATGGTGTTGTCTGTGGCAGGAAGAACAAACGCTCCTGCTGCAGAGGAAGCAACGCCGGCATTTTGCGGTCGGACCATTTTCCGAACCAGCGATCAGGCGGTTCATTTTTTCCACTTTGCTTCAGGAACCTTCCGTGTCTGCGACCAGGAATCGACCAACGGATACCGTTGCTTCCGGGGCCACATCGACCCGGCGAAAAAATGCTTCGTCCACCTGGTCCGGCATGGCCTGGGGCCTGGGTGTCACCGTTCTTTTTTATCTAATTGCGCCCTTTCCGGCGACACTGTTCAGTGGTGGCCCGGAATTCTATCAGCGTTACTTCTGCGGGCATCCACTGGAATATATCACGTCGGCTATCTTTTTCATCGGGATGGCCATCCTCTGGAAGAAATTTCGGTGCCTGCCCACCGAGCGCCGGGCCATCGAAGAGGCGCTGAGAATTTCTGAGGACAATCGATGGTCACAACTGGAGACAGAGGCCAGTGAGGTCGCTGCAACGATGGAATCATGGCTGCAGGCGTCTTCTATCCGCAACGTGCGAGAGACGGTGATCGGGCAACGCTTCAACGACGTGGTGCATCATGTGACACGCCGACCGGATTCACCGCTGGACGATCACCTGAAGTATCTGGCGGACCTTGCTGTTGATCGACTGACGCAAAGCTTTCAACTGGTTCGCACGGTGACATGGGCCGTTCCGATCATGGGATTCCTTGGCACTGTCATTGGGATCACCATGGCCATTGCCAATGTGACCCCGGAGCAACTGGACTCTTCACTTCCCGAGGTCACCTCTGGTCTTGCCGTCGCGTTTGACACAACCGCGCAGGCCCTTGGCATGTCGATGATTCTGGTTTTCGGCACATTTCTGGTGGAGCGCAGTGAACAGTCGGTTCTGAACGAGACAGAACAATTCGGTATCGACACTCTGCTTCCATGTTTTGACAAGGGCGGATCTTCCAGCATTACCTCTGGCGATACGGCCGTCGCCCAATGGACGGCAGAGATGCTGGCTCAGCAGTCTGAATTCTGGAATGCCCAGTTTGCATCACTGCAGACGGACTGGCAGGCCACACTGAATCGCCAGACAGCGACACTGGCACAAACGCTGACCAGTGAAACCGAAGCAACGCTGAATGCCCACCGGGACAGTCTGGGAATGGCTCGCGATCATTATGCGGTGGCCTTGCAGCAAAGTTCTGAGGCCATTGCTCAGCAGTTTCAGGCGGCGATCTCCACGTTTGTGCAGCGAGTTGACGCATGGCAGTCAGCGATGCAGACAACGAGTGTCTCGGCGGCAGGTCAGGCAGAAGAGCTGCATCGCCTTGGACGTACCCTGCTGCAGATGACGGAATCTGAAGAGCGTCTGATTCATCTGCAGGAACAGCTGAACCAGAACCTGCAGACTCTCAGAGTCGTGGAAACACTGGAACAGACAGTCAACAGTCTGAACGCGGCCGTAGCTGTGCTGACAGCCAAGACACACCTTCGGGCCGTCGCTTGATTGCGGAACGGTCTCCGGGGCGCCTCCAGTCCGGGGTCGATACGGAGATCGGACTTTTCAGATCTCAGGATGACGGAAAACAGATCTATCACTAACAGACTTCTCTGAACAACAGAATCTCCGGGTGTCGTGTGTAACAGAACGTCTCGGAGTACTGTTTGAGAAGCGTGTTTCAGGGTGACGAAAGAGTTTCATGGCTCGGCGACAGCATCAAAATTCTGTTTCGCTGTTTCCATTTCTCGCAGTGCTTGTCTGCGCGATGGGGTCACTGATTCTGTTGTTGCTGGTGATGACTCGAAAAATCCGTCATGACCAGATGGCAGAGCCCAATGAGCAGGCTGCTGTCGTTTCCATTGCAGCAGACGTAGCAGCAACTCGGCAGCGTGAACTGGTGTCGCTGGAAGCGGACGTCAACTCGCTTCAGGCGAGCCTGAGGACATTGCGGGAACGAGTTCAGGCACTTGAAAACGAGGTGCTTCAGCACCGCAATGCGCTGGCTGCAAAGCAGGCGGAGCTTTCCGGGCTTCGGGCAGAATTGAAGACCGCGGAAACAGCGGCTGGAGCTGACCCGCAGGGCCTTGAACAGGAGCTGAAAACACTGCGTGAACAGGAGACTCGCCTGCTGACTGAGCTTTCCGAGACAGAGCGAGCCCTGCTGGAGAAACGAGACCAGCTGGCTCGTGCGGAAGACGCGGCGAAGGAAGCTGAGATTCTGCTTTACGAAAAATCCTCTGCGCTGGTCACCCTGCGTGCGCAGGTCAAAAAAGCCGAAGATGCAGCGCTGGCATCGACCGGCACCGAGACACTGCTGGAGTTTTCCAATTCGACGGGTTCCTCACGAACGCCAATCGTGATTGACGTCACCGCCAGGGGGTTTGAAGTCCTTCCCAATGGCGTCGGTATCACCATGGCAGACATGGAGAGCTTCCCGGTTCGCGACAATCCCCTGCTGTCGGCCATCCTGTCGACCCACAGACATCGCAGCGGCCGTTCGGTGACCGACGAGCCCTATGTGTTGTTGCTGGTTCGTCCCGGCGGCAGCCTGCCATTTTATGGAGCTCAGAGGATTTTGACGGAAGCAGGAATTCACTATGGCTATGAACTGCTGCTGCCGGAACGCACCGTGGTGGCCGGTGAACCGGATTTGACAGAGCCGCCGGTGGTCCGAGTCGCCATGCAGGAGGCTTTTCGGCGGCGTGAGAATCTGTATGCGAAGTTGTTTGCGATCACGCAGCAGGAGCGGGAAAGACTGGGTAGCGGAACTTCCGGTGAAACATCCGAAGACCACCCGCAGAATCGAAAATTATCTATCCGACCAGACGGTCGTGTGATTGAGGAAACACCGAAAGCCCGTCGCCGACTGGAAGGCCGGTTTTACGCCGGTGGAGTGGCCCCTCCATCATCGTTTTTTGAAAATCGGGCAGAGTCTCATGCGGCCGGGGCACCGCGAGGACGCATGAATGGGGCGGATGCCGAAAGGCTTGCGGAGGAGTTTGCTGAACGGTACGCCCGACAGCGCGAGATTGCAGAAGCCACAGAAATTGCTGGCAGATCTCCGGGGACTTCACGTCCGGACGCCAGACAACCAGGTCAGAAATCTGGCGATCCCGGCGTCTCGGTTGCAACTGAAAATGTTCCGGCCCCGGTGATTCGCAGTGATGCCGAGAAACGATTTGCGGATGCGATGTTTGGTGGCGATGGTACTCTGCAGGGAAGCAGGCTGATCGGGCGCCGAAGTGATGCATTTTCTGCAAGCCCCGCCAGTGGGGCTGGTACAAAAGTCGGATCCGCGACAGGTTCCGCATCGCCGTCCGCAACCTTTGATCAACTGCTCTCCGAGTCACCATCGGCAAGTTCCACATCGCGACCAGCTGCGGGCCCCGGGAGCAAAACGACTCCGCCGGGTGCGGAGAATACTTCCGGTCTGCCTGCGATCCCGGCAGTAACCGCTTCAAAGTCGGCAACGTCCGAAACGGATGCTCCTCCGTGGTATCATTCTTCCAAGCCTTCAGAGTCACCGCAGGACGCGGGCAGCCGCATCCCTGGTGTTGGCAAAGGCGGGCGTGGAGATGCGGCGACTGGTTCCGGTAAAGGCTCAAAGGATTACTCCCAGGTGGACCGCGATACGATGCAGCGACTGGGTACGGCCGCCCGGGGCGGTTCCAGCCTTGCAATCCCCGTGGGCATCGTGGTCTTTCTTGATGATCAGCACGTAACAGTGGCTCAGCAGCCCGCCGTGAGAATTGGCGATGAGCAGAAGGATTTCGTGGAAGCTGAACTGCTGAGGGGAATTAATTCCGAGCTGGTGGATGCACGCAAGTCACCGGCCGATGAACTGATGCCCATTGTGCGTTTTGTGGTCAGCCCGGGCGGAGAGAAGTGGCGGGTACCGCTGGCAGCCTCTCTGAGACGATCGGGAATTCATTCTGTGACACTTTATGACGTGACACCGTACATGCTTCCCCAGGATGACACCGGCTATGCACATCTGAACACAGAAGCTTCGGAGGTGGCGCCATGAGCCGACGCACACAACGACCGGAACTGGAATTCGGGTCAGATTCTTTTCTGGATGTGGTTTGCAACATTGTGGGGATTCTGATCATTCTGATTGTCGTCGTGGGAGTACGACTGCAGCGACAGCCCCCCGCTGCAGAAACAGCTGCGCCAGAGCAGGTGGCCGAGACAGACAGGTTGAGCAGTGAACACGCAGCGGCTCTGCAGCGATCCCAAACTACTCAGCAGGATCTTGAGCAGCAACGGGGCCACCTTGATTCTGACGAAAAACGACTGACGAGCGACGTTGAGGCGGCCTTGCAGCAAAACGGGATGCTGGACCAGCAGTTAACAGAGGCTCGCAGTCGCATCGATGCTCAAAAACTGGAACTGGCCGGAAAAGATCGTCGCACCAGGAAACTGGAGGGCGAACGGAATGCGGCAGCCGCCAGAGTTGCTTCCCTGAAAAGTGCCATTGGAAAAAACGGGAAACAAGTGAGCGACCTGGAGACCGCACTGCGGCGTACCAGCGAGACTGAGGCAGCAACGACCGGGAAGATTCGTACCGCGGTAGTGGAAACACAAAAGCTCGGTGACGTGCTGGAGGCTGCAGTGCAGAAATCACAGCCGGCGGATCGACTGCAGCATCGGCTGTCGCCGGTCACTCGCCCGGTGGAATCTGACGAGCATCATTTTCGGATTGACCGGGGCTACGTCAGCGAAATTCCACTGGACGAACTGCTGCAACGACTGAAGGCTCAGGTGATGGCACGGCAGTCGACGATCATGCGATTCAATCAGTTTGAAGGCAGCGTGGGACCGGTAGGCGGCTATTCGATGAAGTATACCGTCGAAAAAGACGGTCCATCCGCTCTGGAATCGCTGCAGACGGGGGACGGTCGCGTCCGCGTCAATGTGTCTCGCTGGGAAATGATTGCCGAAGAGTCCCTGTTGCAGGAAAGTACAGAAGAAGCGGTTCGTCCGGGCTCCCGGTTTCGTCAGCAGCTGGAGACGTACCCTCCGGATTCGGTGATTACCATCTGGATTTACGAGAATTCGTTTTCGGGATTCCCTGGAATCCGCGAGCTGGCACATGGTCTGCAGTTGCGAATTGCAGCCCGCCCTCTGCCTGACGGTACACCGATTATCGGATCACCGAACGGAAGTAAATCGACGGCGCAGTAAGCGAGTGAAACCAAAAATCGAGATCGAGACCGTGTCGGCAAACTCAACCGGTGTCACGGTGCCGGTTGTGCGGTCCGAAAGCCCTGCAGAATGATGAGATCGCGATGAACGCACCGCTGTTCGTTCAGGACACTCTGGAGGTACCGACGTTACGACGGATGCCGAGGTGAATGTCTATTTTGTCGCAGCCAGTCTCCGTTACTGCGGGACACAGCATCCTGGTTGTCAACGGTACGACGGGTTTAGCGACTGGCAAGGCTCGCCCTCGCGGGATAAAACCTGTCTGTAACACATCCGCAGAGTGAACCGCGATTGTACGGTCAGTAATGCAGTTTGAGAGTGGCAATCCGGCAGGAATCATCCTTCTGGATGCGAATTTATAGCATTCCGGGGACGGTTTCTGGTAGTTGCGAGTGTTGACCATCGGCTATTCCCTGTGTCCCGTCCTGAGAAGACACGAGAGGCTGATCCCGGGATTGCGAAGTGTTCTGTGTCCGGGGCCGTGTAGCGTGGACATTGGGGGCTGTCAGTGGGGTAGGCTGGTGAACGTGGCGGAGTTTCCCTGATTTCCCAGGCTGGAAGAGTTTATTCTGTAAGGATGGCAGGGCGAGAATCGCAACGTCAGGCACGGGGTCAAGGGAAAGGGCGCAGACCGTGACTGCTCACAGTTGCTGTGGACTCGCTCGGCGGGAACTGCTGTGGCGAATTGATGTGGCTTTATCGGACCGGCGCTGACGGCAGGCGGTATCACCGAGTTTCGCAATTCTGTGGCGGCGAAAGTGGTACACATTAGCCCAAAGGCCAGAAGCGTCATCTTACTTTATATTACTTTATATGTATGGCGGTCCCGGTCAGGTTGACACATCTGATTACAAGCCCTCTATTGTCATCGCGACGAAATTGCAAAGAGTGTTGGCCACAGTACCTACGGGGACTTCAGGCAGGCTTTCCCAGAGATTTCCGGAGCAGCGGATAGATCAGGGTTCGAACTTCCAGGGGCAGCCGAAAGAGTGGTCGGTCAGAGGGGGACTTCATTAAAAGCACATCCGTCGCAGCGTTCAGGCATCGGATGGGCATTACCAGTTCGGGACAGCCGGCCGCGACAGCTTGCCAGACGTCTCTCCAGAGTTTCAGCTGGGCGTGTGAATAGATGTCGCCGTCCAGAAGTTCAATAGATTCCACGAGGGCCCTGCCCAGTTTAGAGGCGGCGCCGAATTCGATAAAGAGTGGCGTAATCGCGGTGATATACTGAGACCATTCTCCATGCCCTTTTTTCAGAATTTGTTTAACGAGGCCGCCGGGGGCTCCATAGTGTTCCGTTTCCTTCAGTCTTCTTTCGAAGGCTGATCTGAGATCCTGAATGACGAGTCCGATATCAGCGACAGCCAGCAATGGTTCTGCAATGGCGAACGCTGCCATCGATTCAATGTCTGGCGGTAAGTTTCTCTGCCTGAGAATTGTTCGATAGGCTTCCAGAGCCCTGCGATGATCTCCGACGCTTAGAAGGGCGGACGCAATTCCGAGTAGCGCGAAGGCTTTGAGCGGGGCATTTTTGTCCGGGAGAACTGGATCAGCGGAATTGGCTGATGCCGTGTATCCAGTATCCAGCCCAGGATCTGAAACGGGGGCCTCGGCCACGGTCTCGGGATCGCCGACTTGCAGGATCGCGGAGAAGTCTGCTGCACTCTGTTCCGTCTGGCCCATTTTCAGAGAAATCAGGCCTCGTAACAGGCGGGCTCTTGTCTGCAAATCCGGGGCATCCACAGTCAACTGTATCAGCCGGGTGCAATCCTCAAGAGCCCGTGCGTGATCTCCGGCTTCAAGGTCGAGGTTGGCACGGGCGAACAGCGCCTGGGTTCTGATTTCAGTGGTCGCGAGGGAATTTTCAATAAGTGACGTATAGTCCTGCCGCGCCAGATCCGGCAGACCTTTTCCGCAGAAGGCATCTCCGCGCAGGAATGTCGCGACGGTTCTGTAGCGATCCGAGGTTTCCGATGCCGATAGCAATTCATCCGTACATCGAACCGCAGTATCCCACTGATGATCAGCGATACTTACAAGTGCTTCGTACCAGAGTGCATCAGGGGGTGACGCAGAGCGAAGTTCTTCAATGAGTTCGATCGCCTGAGACGGTTGTCTTCCATCAATCTGCCTGGCGATTTCTTCGGCCAGTCGGCGTCTGATTTCCACATGAAATTCGTCATTCAGTTGCTGCGATGCGATGCGATAGCGATCTGCTTTGGTCAAATGGTATCCCGCGGGCTGCATGGTGACCTGCAGGTTGATCGGGGCAAACCAGACCTTTAGAAACCGGGCAATCAGTCGGAGTGGTTGTCCGTGATGACTGCAGCATTCGAGGCATAGTCGCAGGAGTGGTTCCGCCAATTCGTAGAAGGTTTCCTTGCCTCTTTTTGAGGAAAGCACGTACCGGAATTGTTTGAGGATGCCCAGTTGTTTGGAGCAACTGCCCTCCGCAATAAGCGTGTGTTCGCAGATCTCTTTGACAGACAAAGCCGCATCTGCATTTGACAGGCACTGAACGAGGCGTGCCTGCTGAGCTGACAGTTTTTGCATTCTTTCCTGAAAGAACGGTGTCAGTATTTCTCCCAGGCGTTCAAAAGAGCAGATCAGATCATCGAGAGAATCCCGCGTCAGATACTCGGACAACAGCACATACATCCGCTGGTTACCACCAGCCAGATGATGCAGTGCACGAACTCGATAGCGACCTGCAGGAGAATCGAGAAATGCCACCAGATCCATACGTCCCTGTTCGATGCTGATTCGTCTCAGCAATTCAAAGGCGGCATCCACAGACAGCGGCCCCAGATGTTCGATCTCGAAGAATCCAAAAAAAGCTTCGTCTCTGCTGGCCACACCATGAATAAGTTGCTGAGCTGTCGAGAGGGTAGCAAACCGGACTTGTTCCTGAAGAAACGCGCGCCAGTATTTCTGGCCGGAATCCTTCATTGCCGCAAATGTCCGATCCAGGTTTTCCATGACCAGCACCAGGTTTCTGTGCTGTAATTCTTCACAGATGCGATTGAGAATGGCGATCGCCGCATCATCATCATCAGCGAGCCCCTTCACATAGGATCGGTATTCCGTCTGAAATTCTGTGGGATACTGTTCTGCCAGACGGTCGGCAATTTCCAGCGCAAGATCCAATAGCCCCGTGATCTGCTGCTCCTCACCCAGCCAGGCAACGCGCATGCAATCTGCAACTTCCGGTCGCTGCTGCAGCCGGTTCATTACGAGCGTTACAACGTGCGTTTTTCCGGAGCCGCGCGGGCCAACCAGCAGTATGTGGTGCTTGTCGCCCGTGGTCATGCTTCGCACGAGTCGTTCTGTGATACGACGAACAAGACTTGCCCGCTGCACGGAGATACGTTCGAGCCGTTCGGGATCTGTATTCCCCGGGGTAAACGCGGATATCAGGACGCGATCGATCATGAGTTGAGCCCCTGTGCCAGAATCCACCATGTCCGGATCAATGGAAACCGAAACGAGTATCTTTTGTCTTCGTCGGAAATCAGATAGTGGTCTTTTAC
Organism: uncultured Planctomycetaceae bacterium; assembly: GCA_903871805.1. Lineage (GTDB taxonomy): Bacteria > Planctomycetota > Planctomycetia > Planctomycetales > Planctomycetaceae > SXXK01. The sequence continues at coordinate 38,846 of CAIQIE010000319.1, forward strand.
AAGCAGTCCCAGCAACCCGGGGATCTCCTGACGTTCTGTCAGTGGCAGCCGCGCCCTTAATTCCTGCCAAACCCGCTCAACAGTGTGTGGTTCCGTTGCCGTCGCAAGGATATCCAGAACAGCCGACGCAACCACCCGCATGGCGACCGGCTGGCGACCGGCATCGGACATTTCACCAGGGTAGTAAATCCGCAGGCGACTTCGAAAGTGTTCCATTTCCCAATGATCATGGTCATCCGTCAGATGTCTGCGAACGCTTCTGCGAATATCTTCCGTGGTGACCGGTCTTTCAAGATCGGCAAGCTGCGACACCACCCGTTCCATATAGAAGGGCACGCCATCTGTCGATTCTGCCAGACACCTGACAACGGATTCTCGATCCACACCAGCAGTACGAACGTTGTCAAAATCAAGTAATTGCGAAGCCAACTGAATAGCATCATCCGAATCAAGCGGTGCGATCTCTACCAGCGGCATATCATTCAACGACTCTGCGGCAAAATCCGCACCGCGGATATTATGCAGCACATGATGCAGCCCCACCGACCCGGCAAACACCATCCTTAATTGAGGAAACCGTCCCTGAAGCTCCCTGAGTGTATCCAGAATCTCGAGGGCCGAGTTTTCCTGAGAACCTCGGCGTTCGTCATAGAACGAGATTTTCTGCAGCATGTAGGGAAGCTCGTCAAAGAGAAACAGCAGCATTTCGGAACTTCTGCCTGCATGCAAATGAGCAAAAATGCCTTCAAAGGCTTTTTCCAGGGTCGCCTTCCAACCAAGCTTGCCAAATTCAGGCAGCTTAAAAACACCGGCAATTTCCGAGCCACCGACGGTTTCGAGGAAACGCTGAAACAGTGTCTTTCCCGCGTGCTCTACAGACATCCACGGACGCATGCGAGTCACCAGGTCCTCCGCAAATTTCTCTGCCGAAGAAATCGCCTCAAGATCAATAAACATGACACGCCAACCAGGCCTGGGCTCTGCTGCCATTTTCTTCATGATCGTGGTCTTACCAATGCGGCGTTCTGCAGTAAATCGCAGCGATTTCTTCTGCAAGGCTCTCCAGATCCGATCAATCACCCGAGCTCTTCCAACCACATGATCACTGCTCAATTGCCCAGCCATAGCACACCCCACGCGGAACTGTTTTGACGCACGATGCTTTTATCGTACGAATAAATTATCGCACGTCAATAATGAAAGATGTGGTTTGGGCTTTTTTTGCGGCGGGTGATACTCCATGATTTCCTGAATCTGCCCCCAACGACAAAAACGACCCGCCATTCAGCAGGCCCCAGGCCATTTAAACTAATCGCCAATGGATTAAACTACCACTGCCGGACGATTCCAGTGGGGCAGCGGACAAGTCCGGAATCCGTTTGCAGTACCAATTGTCCGTCCTCGTCAATCCCCGCACAATGGCCTGTCACCAGTAAATCCCCTGCTTGAACTGTCACAATGCGACCATTCAGTGCGTTGTGACGATTGGCCTCCGAAAGAGCCAGGCGGGGCTGACTGACCAGTTGACTGACGCGGGCATCCAGTTGTCGCAGAATACGAGCGAGCACATCCGTCAGATCAAAAGACTGCCCCTGCAGATCGAACAGGGAAGTCGCACGGTCTGACACCTCGACCGGCGCCTCGGCCAGTGAGTTATTGACATTCACTCCGATCCCGACGATCAGCCCCTGCAGATCCGCCGTTCCGTGCTGCTCGACCAGAATCCCGCAAACTTTGCGAGCCCCTGTCAGCACATCGTTTGGCCACTTGAGAGAAAACTCGTGATCCGAGACCAGTGCCGCCAGCACATCGCGAACAGCCATACCGGCAGCGATCGCCACCAGAGGACGGCGTTCAGCGGACAGGGGCAAATCCAGAGAACGCAGCACCAGCGAGAACGTCAGCGAGCCCGCTGAGGACCACCACAAATTGCCCCTGCGCCCCCGGCCTGCCGTCTGTTCTGCTGCCAGCACCAGAGAAGGGGATCTTTCCACAAGCGGCTCCAGCAACTCAGCCGCGAGCGTATTCGTGGACTCCAGACTCTCGTGATATTCCACATGCTGAAGGCTGGTTTCCCGAATCAAACGAGGAATATCAAAGGGACAAAACTGAGATCGGGACATGGCGTGTACAAGGCAGACTTGTCAATCGAAAGGATCCCCCAAAGCAGACCAAACCGCTCACAGGAAGCACACAGGGCAGCCTGACACTCAGGTGTTTGCACACATGAACAACGGATAATCCGGGGGAGCGGAACCGTACCAGACAGAAACCCCTGAAGCCTAACGAACGAGGCACAGATTCCCTTCCGCGGTGAATCGGGTCTGTTTCCTCACCAACTGCAGGATCACTCTGAACAGGAAGGAAACAAAGTCTCACACTTCGTATAGTTCTTCCGATCATCTATTCTGTTGGGGGGTGCACCCGGAGCGTAGACCGGTTTCCGTGAAAACTCGGATAGTTTCACCATCCATTCCCGGAATCAACCAGAGCAAATCCCTTTTCGGAAGCGTGGCTGGATGACGGAGAGTCGTTTTCTCCTGACAGGAGTTTGAGCGTGAAGATCATTGGCGTGGATGTCTGCCCCCTGACGGGAGCGACGGTGGATGGTGGCTGGCCTCAGGGACATGAACCTCAGGAGAACCTGCACACCCTTGTGATCGTCCACACGGACTCGGGACTAGCTGGTTTTGGCAGCTGTTTTAATTCAGGTAAGCTGATCACAGGTGCGGTGGAACTACTGTGGCCCCTGCTTAAAGGGCAGGCAGCAAATGAGCCGGAGCGGGTTTCCGAGTCGCTTCACCAATCCACATTCTGGCAGGGGCGTGGCGGTTCGGTAACACACGCCATCAGCGGAATCGACATTGCCTTGTGGGACATCATGGGTAAGGCCTGTGGTCAGCCGGTTTCACGATTGCTGGGGGGCAACTATCGGGATCGAATCAAGCCTTACGGATCAATTTTGTTTGACGAGCCGGAAGCACTGGCCAGAACTCTGTCGGAAGTTGTCGACAGGGGATTTCGAGCGATCAAAATGGGCTGGAGACCTTTTGGCAGGCGGAATCGAGCATTTGACGAGCTGTTGGTAAAGACCGCGAGAGCCACCGTGGGTGATGATGTGGAACTGATGGTGGACGCAGGCGGCAGCGAACAGTTCTGGCCCCACGGAACAAACTGGGCCAGGAACACGGCCGAGATGCTGGCAGACTATAACATTGTCTGGTTTGAAGAAGCCCTGCCCCCGGATGACATTGATGGCTTTGTTGAACTGACTCGTGTGTCCCCGGTGCCGATTTCCGGAGGAGAAGTGTTGACGCGACGGCAGGCATTTCAGCCGTGGCTGCAGCGCCATGCAGTGGATATCATACAGCCGGACGTGACCAAGAACGGTGGTTTGAGTGAATTCCGGCGTATTGCCTGTATGGCTCAGGACCACAACGTACAGGTTGTGCCTCATGGATGGAATACGGCCATCGGCCTGGCAGCCGACCTGCAGATTTCTGCCTTTCTGCCCGTTGCCCGATACGTAGAGTACCTGACGCCTTGTGCGTATATTGATGAGTTGACCACGGAGCCATTCCGGATTGACAGCGAGGGCTTCCTGAAAATCCCTCAGGGCCCCGGTCTTGGGGTGGACATTGATCTGACGAAGCTGAAGCGATTCTGTCCGCAGCGTATTGAGTTCCGTTGACAGTGCTTTCACCCGATCACCTGATTTCGAGTCTGCGATTCGGAGACCCCAGTGTTTCGACTGCTTCTGAAAAGTCTGTTCTGGTACCGCAGAACCCACCTGATGGTGATGATTGCGGTCGCCGTTTCAACTGCTGTGATTGGCGGTTCTCTGATTGTCGGAGATTCTGTTCGCGCCAGTCTTCGCCAGATGACACTCGGCCGTCTGGGCGGTGTTTCGCATGTCCTGAATTCGCCGCGATTTGTGCGAGAACGTCTTGCGGATGACATTCTAAAGAGTGCCGGCGCGTCTGCAGCCGGGACTCGGGTTGCACCTGCGATTCTGTTGCCCGGCAGTATCGAACGGAAAGACGCAGCAAACAGACGTCTGCGTGCTGCAGGAGTTTCGATTGCGGGACTAAAACCGATCGATTGGGAGTTGCTGAGCGTGGGTGAGACACAAGCTCCCGGCGACACCGGCATCGTACTTGGATATCGAACCGCCGCAGAGATTCAGGCGACGATTGGCGACAGTGTCTCTGTGTGGGTGGAACTGCCTTCATCCATTCCGCGGGACAGCCTGATGGGAGAACGCGAAAACCTGACCATCGAAATGGTGCTGACGGTCGAGGGCATCCTTTCGGAGTCTGCCGGGGCATCCCGTTTTTCTCTGCAGCCCAGCCAGCAACTGCCCTATAATGCCTTTCTGTCACTGGCCACCTTTCAGCAACGACTGAATCTTGAGGAACAGGCGGCATCGCGCAGAAACCCCGTGGCAAAGCCAGCCCGGGTAAACACGCTGCTGATCGGGCATCCGACATCGGCAACAGACCAAACCACCGGAACCGCCGTTGAAACACTGATTCAACAGGACGCTGCCGAGGCACAGGAGCTCCAACTGGCGCTTGAGAAATCTCTTTCAGCGGACGACTTCGGCCTGAGGCTTCGTGCGATTGGCGAACGTGGCTATCTTTCGGTCGAAAGCGACAGCATGATTCTTGAAGACGCGGTTTCGGACGCGGTGCTGGCGGCGGCAGAAAATCTCGGTATGCAGTCTTATCCTACACTCGTTTATCTTGCGAATGAACTGCATGCGACAGCTCGCGGAAACACAAACGAGCGGTACTCGATGTATTCCATTATTGCCGGGCTGAATTTTGCCCAGCCGGCGCCACTTGGCCCGATTGTTTTAAGCGACGGCCGGCCGATTCCCGCTCTTTCCGAAACCGAAATAGTGATTTCGTCATGGCTGGCCGAAGATCTTCAGGTCAGCGAGGGTGACACCATCGAGGCGCGCTGGCATGAAGTCGGAAGCCACGGCGAACTTCCAGAGACCAAACGCACCTTCACGATCAGGGGCATTCTGAGACCAGACGACCCGTCTTCACTGGACCGCGACCTGACACCATTAGTTGAGGGTGTTACGGATGTTGACAGCTTCAGCGACTGGGACCAGCCGTTTGAAATGGAAATGGGGCGTATCACAAAGAGGGATGATGAGTGGTGGGAAGATCACCGGGCTACACCAAAGGCATTCGTGGCATTGAATGTGGCTGAAAACTTCTGGAGCAGTCGCTTCGGGAAATACACTTCGATCCGAGTGGCCTCTGCGGGCACCGCGCTGCCTGCGGATCGACTGGAGATCCTGCGTACACGGATGGCTCGGGAGATACAGGCCCGAATCAATCCCACGAAGCTGGGGCTGGGAATTCGGTCCATCCGCGCGGAGGGGTTGCAGGCGGCGAATGGAGCCAACAATTTCACGTGGCTGTTTATCGGCTTCAGCTTCTTCCTGATACTTTCCGCAATCCTGCTGGCTGCGCTAATGTTTCAGCTGGGGGTTCGCCAGCGTGTGCAGCAAATCGGACTACTTGAAGCCATTGGTTTCACCCCCGCAAGGGCTCGTCGCCTGCTAACGCTGGAAGGGCTGATCGTTGCTGGTCTGGGAAGTGCGGCAGGTTGCTGGCTGGCGATGGGATTTGCGGAGCTAATGATTTATGGTCTGACGACATGGTGGGTTGGGGCCATCGGTACACGTTTTCTGCTACTGGAAATTCGGCCACAGTCCATCGCAATCGCAGCGGGCGTGTCCATGCTGCTGGCTGCTGTAGTCATCTGGAATGCCGTGCGCCGCACGACTCGCAGGCCCCCCCGCGAGCTGCTTTGCGGGCAGGCGTCTGATCAGTTTCCGGCGCGGCAAGGTCGGCTGGCAGGATGGATTTCTGCCGCAGGAGCAATTTTGGCCGTGGCGTCTGCCATCGGGCTGCCGTTCGCGGTCATTGCCGGCCTGATGCCAGCGAAGGAGGCCTTCGGGGGAATGTCCTGGCAGATCGTCTGTTTTTTCCTTGCCGGATTTTCATGGCTGGCGTTGGGGCTGTTGACACTGCAATGGGCACTGCGTCGCCGAGCCGGTGATTCAGTCACAGGATCAGGGATGCATAGCCTGACAGGCCTGTCACTGGCAAATGCCGCCAGAAATCCTCAACGCAGCCTGCTGACTGCTGCCCTGATCGCCTTTGCCACATTTGTAATTGTGGCCGTCGGTGCCGGACGACGAAATCCGGTCTCAGAAACTCCGGATCTTCGAACTGGCAACGGTGGATTCAGTCTGGTGGCCGAATCTTCGTTACCCATTCTTTTCGACATGAACACGGCAGAGGGCCGGCTGCGTCTGGGACTGGACACCAATGATGCCACACGACTTCCGGACGGCACTCATATTTTTGGGTTCCGAATGCGACCAGGAGAAGACGCCAGTTGCCTGAACCTGTTTCAGGCAACGCTGCCAACACTGCTGGGTGCAACACCGGACTTTCTGGCTCGGGGCGGATTTCGATTCGCCGATACTCCGGGCGATAATCCCTGGACACTGCTGTCAGAACCGAGTCCGACAAAACCGGAGCCAGTTGGAGATCGGGAATTGCCGATTATCCCCGTCATTGGTGACATGAATACTTTGCAGTTCAGCCTGAAGAAGAAACTGGGTGACGTCATTCTGTTTCCGAATATAGAATCGCCGACTCACGCCCTGAAAATCGTCGGTATGCTCGACAGCAGTATCTTTCAGGGGGTTCTTGTGATGACCGAGGACCACTTGAAGACTCTTGCTCCTGAAGCTTCGGGGGCCCGCTATTTTCTGATTGAGACCGCGAATACCAAATCCATGCAGGAAGCCTCTACGGCCATGGAAACAGCCCTGCAGCCGTTTGGTGTCGACGCAGAGCAGGTCAGCCGAAGGCTGGCTGACTTTCTGGCGGTGCAGAACACCTACCTGTCCACGTTTCAGATGTTGGGCGGTCTGGGGTTGCTTGTCGGCACATTCGGACTTGCGGCAGTGATGATGAGAAACGTCATTGAGCGGCGAAGTGAAATTGCGTTGCTTCGCGCTATTGGATTTCGTTCCTCAAAAATCTTCTGGCTGATCGCCGCAGAGAATACTCTGTTGCTGTTCTGGGGCCTTATGGTCGGTGCCGCCTCCGCTCTGATCGCCATGCTGCCTCACCTGAAAAGCACCGGGGCCGATGTTCCGTGGCTGGAACTGGGTATTACCCTGGCTGCGGTCGTCGCGACGGGCACGCTGGCCGCGATCGCTCCCATTCGAACAGCACTGGGAATTTCTGTCCGGGAAGTCCTGACCACGGAATGACCGTCGACCGCGGACACGCCGCTGCCTGACTGTCAGCGGCTTGCCGAACAATCGCGTCCTTTGGCGCCTGCCTCATGGCATTGCAGACGCCGTCTGCCGCAGAAATCGCGTTCGTCCATGCTGCGCGGAACGCAGCAGCCTCTCCGCATCCTGCAGAGACTCCGGCCGGAGGCCACCACAGGACACCCTTAGCACGAACGATTTGACGAGCAACGCGTTTCCCGGAAATCTGCGGTTGCCAGCTATTCTGCATCAGGCAGGTAGTGCAGAGTATAGTAGGCGGAATTGTGCAGCAGAGCGTTTCCGGATTCGGAGTTCAGGCCATCCACATGCAGTTCGTGCACATGGCCTCGTGTCATCTGATCGAGCGTCAATCGCACGGATTTTCGGTCTTCGGAGACCTTTGCTGCAGTGACGACTGGTTTTGCGTGATCGACTTCCGGGCTGCCATAGGAAGACTGGAAAATGTAGCAGTAACTCTCGAATTTCCATGTCTCCAGGTTTTCGGCTGTTTCTGCATTGACCGGTTCGGTAAAGAAGAGTTCAAAGCCATCCGGTCGGACCTGCATTTCCAGAATTTCGAAAGGCACCTTGCCACTCCAGCGCAGCCGTTCGAGTGAGAATGGTTTTGTACCGCGAGAGCCCCAGCCACGATTGGTACCACCGACAAACATAGTGCCATCGTCTGTCATTCTCAGGGCGAGCGTTCCGGATCCAATTCCTTCGCGGAAAGGAAAGCAGGCACCCTGATAGTGGCCTTTGACTTTCTCAAGAGCGCACCGCATGACGGTACTGTGAGTCACGTCTCCAACGAACAGTTGCCCGCGGAACGGTCCGAATTTCCCTTCCGTCACATCACAGGCAATCCCGCTGGCGCTCTGACCCATTTTCTGATACGGAAACAGAATCGCGGGTGGTTCATATTCGGCGATTTTGTCAGCCTCGACAACAATTCGGCTACCACTCACAGGTTCTGCAGGAGCCCCTTTTGCTCCCTGCTCTGTCAGAGAAAACCAGCGATTGCCGCCGGGATGCCCCTGGAAAGATCCCGGACGCAGCCACTTCAGGCTGCAGGTGCCATTCCATGGTCCCTGGTTATCTGTGTAGAAGACGTCGCCCGCCGCGTTCAAGCCAATGCCACCGGGGGAACGAATTCCGCTGCATGTCGGGATCATTTTGCCGTTTGCGTCAATGCGCACAGCCCAACCCCGCCACGGGCAATCGCTTCCGAAGGATCCTGTCAGGCAGAGCACCACCCACATATTTCCATCGCGATCAAACGGAGAACCAAAGGCATACTCGTGATAGTCTCCGTTGATGCTCCATGTATCACAGAATGTTTCAATGTTGTCAGCCAGGCCATCGCTGTCGGTGTCTTTCAGTCGCGTGACTTCGCAGCGCTGTGTGGCATAAAGCCAGCCATCTTTGTAGCTGAGCCCGAGGATTTCGTGCAGTCCCTGAGCAAACAGCCGAAACTCAGCAGGCTTCAGATCGTCATCCCATGCATGAGTCACGATGTAGATGTCACCCCGGCGAGTTGCTACGGCCAGCGAACCATCAGGCAGCGGCTCGATAGCACCAGCTTCCAGCACAATGCCTTCCGGAATCTCAAAGCGGCTGATCGGAAAAAAATCCTGCTCCGTGGGGGCTTGCTGAGCAGTTGCGTTCTGAGGCAGCACGAGCAGCAGCACTGACAGCAGTGTAAGACGAAAAATGGAAGCATTCATTGAGGCAAATCCGTGAATGGAAACAGGCCCGTATTTTGAGAGCAGGATATCAGAAACAGGTAATTGCAATATTCAACCGACTGAGATGCGCGAATGCGATGGATTTTACCCAAAAATTCCGGATCACGATACCCAACGACGAATCGGGCGGAGACAGCGTACGATTCGTCTCCGGTCTGATACACTCTGCGTTTCTTCAGAACACACATTCCCTGTCTTTTCGCACTTGATCAGGATGCTGCCGTGCGTGCTGTCGTTTTTGACGGACATCTGCATTTTACTCGCGATGCCCAACTCCGGAAAATCCAGCCGGGCGAGGTTGCTGTCGATATTCTGCAGGCCGGGATCTGCGAAACCGACATGCAACTGTGTCAGGGCTATATGGGTTTTCAGGGTACGCTGGGCCACGAATTTGTGGGTATTCCGCAAACCGGCAGGTATGCTGGCCGACGAGTCGTCGGGGAAATCAATTGCGCCTGCCATGTCTGCACCACCTGTCGGCTGGGACTTTCGAATCACTGCCCGGCTCGAACTGTTGTGGGGATCGTCAATCACGATGGGGCCTTTGCGGACACTCTACTGATACCGGAACGTAATCTGCTGCCTGTCCCGGATGAACTCAGCACTTCTGAAGCCGTGTTTGCGGAACCGCTGGCCGCTGCCTGCCGTATCCCGCAGCAAATCTCGCTATCGGGCCAGCGCGTCACTGTTCTGGGTGACGGACGTCTGGGAAACCTTTGTGCCCAGGTGCTGAAGCATCATGGGTGCAGCGTCCTGGTAGTGGGGAAGCATCCGGCGAAACTGAGTATCCTGAGGCAGCTCGGCATTGCCACAGTGCTTCTTTCTGACCTGGCACCCAGTCGGGACTCAGACATTGTTGTGGACTGCACGGGTTCACCCACCGGCCTGACAACTGCACTGCAACTGGTTCGCCCCTGCGGCACGATTGTGCTCAAGACCACAGTGGCTGCCACTCAAACGGTGCATATGGCGCCTTTTGTGATCGACGAGATTACCCTGCTTGGATCGCGGTGCGGTCCATTTGACGAAGCGTTGAAACTGCTTCGGGCGGGTGCCGTAACAGTGGCTCCTCTGCTGTCGGCCAGTTATCCACTGGAAGACGCAGAGCAGGCCTTTGCGCACGCAGTTCGCAAGGATGCCCTGAAGATTTTGCTCTGCATTCGATAACATCCGGGTTTTAAGCCAGGTTTGGGAACCAATTCTTTTGGAAGATCTCTTATGACGACTGTGCTCACGACGCTGAACGCCGCCCAGATGCGATCCTGGATCGAGACTAACATCCCGGTCGACGATTTTCGGGGCCGGCGCGTTCTTCTGATTGTTCCGGACAACACTCGAACAGCGCCGTTACCCGTACTGTTCCCGGCACTACGGGCCCTGCTGCGTCCAGTCACAAAGTCCCTGGATGTTCTGGTCGCGCTGGGGACTCATCCTCCGATGCCGCAGGAAAAAATCCGCAGCATGCTCGGCATTGCTCCCGAGGACGCCTGCAATGATGTGAATCTCTACAATCACGCCTGGGATGATCCGGCCGAACTGGTCACCATTGGCAAACTGACCGAGGCGGAGACCCGCGAGATTTCTGCCGGCGTGCTGTCCATGGAAGTCCCGGTGCAGATCAACCGTCGAATTCAGGACTACGACGTGGCCCTGATTGTCGGCCCGGTGTTCCCCCATGAAGTCGTCGGGTTCAGCGGCGGGAATAAGTACTTTTTCCCGGGAATCTCGGGTCCGGAATTACTGAACTTCTTTCACTGGCTGGGCGCGTTGATCACGAATGTTGGGATCATTGGCATTCAGGACACGCCGGTACGTCGCGTCGTCGATCGCGCTGCCCGACTGATCCCCCTGGAACGTCGCTGCCTCGCGTTCGTGGTCTCCACCGACTCGACACCCTATGACATGTTCTATGGAACACCGGAGGAAGCCTGGAGAAAAGCCACTGAAGTCTCCGGTCAGGTGCATATCAAACGCCAGCCTCGGCCTTTTCGTCAGGTGCTGTCCTGTGCCCCGGAAATGTACGACGAGCTGTGGGTCGCCGGAAAATGCATGTATAAGCTGGAACCGGTCGTTGCTGACGGCGGGGAACTCATCATTTACGCGCCGCACATGAAGGAAATATCTGTCACACACGGTCACAATATCGAACGTATCGGCTACCACGTTCGGGACTACTTCACCATGCAGTGGGACCGATTCAAAGACTTTCCGTGGGGCGTTCTGGCACATTCCACCCATGTTCGTGGTACCGGAACGTTCGAAAACGGTATTGAACGCCCGCGGGTCCAGGTGACAGTGGCCTCACAAATCCCCAGAGAAGTGTGTGAGAGCATCAATCTTGGATACCGGGATCCCGCAACCATCGACGTGGACGCCTTTGCCAATCGGGAGCACGAAGGGGTCCTGCTGGTCCGCAAAGCCGGCGAGCATCTTTATCGTCTGAATGATGGTGTCGGCACTTCACTGGTATGACCACAGTGGCCTACCCGAGAACTTCAATAAATCCGAAACTCTCCTGACTACTACGCCGAACCAGCATCGGAATTCGGCCGTACCTCGCATGGATCTCTCCACAGAAATTAACGGCGTGACGGTATGAAAAACGATCTGATGGCTTCTCAGTTTGAACTGCTTGCGGACCTGCTGGAAATTCAGGGGGCCAATCCGTTTCGGATTCGTGCCTACCGCAATGCTGCACGCACAATTTCCTCTGCAGCCGAATCGCTTACCGATCTCGTGGCCTCAGGCGGCGACCCAGGTCAGTTTGACGGCATTGGCAAAGACCTCGCGCGGCAGATCACGGAAATTGCACAGACAGGGCATCTGTCTTCGCTGGAGGAGCTGCGCAAACAGATTCCGCCCGGAGTGCTGGACATGCTGCGCATCCCGGGAGTCGGCCCGAAGAAGGTGTCCGTCTTCTTCAACGAGCTGGGACTGAAATCTCTGGCCGACCTGAAAGCTGCTTGTGAATCAGGTCGTCTTTCAAAGCTGAAGGGCTTTGGCAAAAAGACTGAAGATTCCATTCTTCAAAACATTGCTGCAGCGACGGAACATTCGCAGCGAATTTCCATTGCCGATGCCCGCGCGGCCGCCGAAGCCATTGTAGAGGACCTGCGCAGCCTTCCCGAGGTCACTCAGTGTGAAGTCGCCGGAAGCTGTCGACGACGGCGGGAAACCTGCGGAGACCTCGATGTGCTTGCCGTCTGCTCTGATTCTGCTGTGCCCATGAATCGCCTTGCTGTTCACCCGCTGGTCGAAGCCGTGCTGCTGCGAGGCGAGACGAAGCAGCGCGTGCGACTGAAAACCGGGGTGGAACTGGACCTGCGCGTTGTCCCGGAAGAATCCTTCGGAGCGGCAATGCAGTACTTCACCGGATCAAAAGAGCACAATGTTGCTGTGCGTCATCGAGCAAAAGAACTGGGCCTGAAGATCAACGAATACGGCGTTTTTCGAGAAGAGACATCCATTGCCGGAAGAACAGAGGAAGAGGTTTACGCCGCCATTGGGCTGCCATGGATTCCTCCGGAGCTGCGGGAAAACCGAAAAGAGTTCGAGTGGGCCGATGCCGGAGCAATTCCGCAACTGCTGACGCTGACAGACATTCAGGGTGACCTGCACATGCACACAACGGCGTCGGATGGTGCCGCGTCGATTGAAGAAATGGCCCTTGCCGCCAGAGACCGGGGACTGAAGTACATCGCCATCACGGATCACAGTAAACGAGTCTCCATGGCAAACGGACTGGATGCTGACCGCCTGCGGAAGCACTGGCAGGAGATTCGGCGTATACGGGAATCCATCGACGGCATCGAAATCCTGTGCGGTATCGAATGTGATATTCTGGAAGATGCGACGATGGACCTTCCGGATGATGTTTTATCGGAAGCAGACTGGGTGATTGCCGTTCTGCACTACGGTTTGCGACAACCGCGTGAACAGATCATGCTGCGTCTGATGAACGCAATTCGCAATCCCCACGTGGATATCATCGGGCACTGCACCGGACGCATGATTGGCCGACGGGAAGGCGCCGATATTCAGTTCACCGAACTGCTGAAAGCAGCCGCAGACCATCAGGTGATGATGGAAATCAACGCACACCCAAGTCGCCTGGACCTGAACGATATCCATGCTGCCGCCGCCAGAGACTACGGAATTCCGATTGTCATCAGCACGGACTCGCACAGCGTCAACGGCTTTGACGTGCTGGAATACGGCGTCGACCAGGCACGCCGCGCAGGACTCACCAAACAGGATGTTGCCAACACACGATCGCTGAAGGATTTCAAAAAGCTGATGAAATCCTGACACAGACCGCGTTCGCCAGCGACAAGCCTTTCATTATGTATTCCTCAGCGGTCAGCTGCGAACCAGTCCTCGATCCTTATGGATTTTGTACTCAAACGCATCTACCAGAGCGATCCAGCTGGCTTCGATAATGTTTTCGCTGACTCCGACGGTACTCCAGACAGAGTTCCGGTCGCGACTTTCGATCACGACTCGCACCCGAGCCGCCGTGCCTTCGGCACTGTTGATCACCCGCACCTTGTAATCCACCAGAGCCATTTCGGAAATACCGGGATAGACAGGAGTGAGCGCCTTTCGAAGCGCGCTGTCCAGTGCATTCACGGGACCATCGCCCTCACCAACCACGTGCTGACAGGAAGACGCCGTGGTCAGTTTCAAAACGGCTTCCGTCATCGGTTCACGGGCCTGGTTTTCGACATGCACCCGATAGTGATCCAATTGGAAAGCGGCCTCGTAGAGCCCGGTTTGCTTCATCACCAGCAGATCGAAGGACGCTTCCGCAGCCTCAAACTGATAGCCTTGATTTTCCAGATCCTGAACAGCATTCAGAATCTTTGCCATCATCTGATTGTCGTCGCTGATCTGAAACTTGCTGGTCTTGGCAACAATATTGGATCGGCCGGACAGTTCGCTGACCAGAATGCGTCGCTCATTCCCCACGGCTTCCGGCGGAATATGCTCATAGCTTCGCGCCAGCCTGTTGACAGCATGCACATGCATACCGCCTTTGTGGGCGAACGCACTTGTTCCGACAAACGGCTGCCCGGAACGAAAGTTCATATTGGCAAGTTCATAGACGTAGCGGGACAGTTCCGTCAGTCGCTGAATTCCGCCTTCGCACAGCACGTCATAACCCAGCTTGATAGACAGATTGGCGGCTGTGGAAATCAGGTCCGCATTTCCGCACCGCTCGCCAATGCCGTTGACTGTTCCCTGCACCTGAATGGCGCCAGATCGAATCGCTGCCAGGGAATTAGCCACTGCCAGATCGCAGTCATTGTGACAGTGAATACCCACAGGAACGCTGACCTGCTGCCGAAGCGCTGAAACAAATTCTGCAATCTGCTCCGGCAGAGTTCCTCCGTTTGTGTCGCACATGACGATCATGTCCGCACCAGCATCGGCAGCTGCTTTCAGTGTCTGAAGGGCATAATCAGGATTGGCCTTCCACCCATCAAAACAGTGCTCTGCATCATAAATCGCCTCACGTCCCTGCGATTTCACAAAGGCGATCGAATCCCGAATCATTGCCAGGTTTTCTTCCAGTGACACCCGCAGAACCTCGGTCACATGCAAATCCCATGTCTTGCCGACGATCGTGCAGACGGGGGCGCGAGAACGAATCAGGGCCTGCATTCCAATGTCTTCTGCCGCTGCAACCCCCTTACGCCGGGTCATCCCAAAGGCACACACCTTTGCATGACGCAGCTTCAGGTCCGCCACACGCTGAAAATACTCCTCATCTTTCGGGTTGGAAAGCGGGTAGCCCCCTTCAATGTAGTCAAACCCCAGCTCGTCCAGTCGCTGCGTAATCGTCAGCTTATCCTGCAGAGAAAAGTTGATACCTTCTCCCTGAGAACCATCGCGTAACGTTGTGTCATACAGTTGAATGCGGGACATGGAAGCATCTTTCACGACCCTGGACCACAGTTCGATGGTCTGACAGGCCACAATCACCAATAAAAAAACCCCCAGGGGAACCTGAGGGCTTGTGGTTGGTTTTCAGGATTCCTCAGGCAAAACGTCGTTGGCGACCGATCCGAAGACCGTCGATCCGAATGCCAATCATGGAAAGAATCCTGTTTTTCACGAGGTGTATTTTACGGCACACTCTCGGCAGCGTCAACGAGAAACCCTGAACGCCGGGTTTGTCGCGATGCTCCAAAGTACGCACAAACCCAATAATCGCTCCATCCCAACCCTGACATGAATGCGCCGGGCCACACCGAGCACATACTCAATCAGGGGGTTTTTCCAGACTTCTTACGAATTTCCCCCACAAATAGCGTCGTTTGAGGATGCGCCTCTTTCCACTGCGCCCAGGTCGTTCTGGTGAACTCAACATCCGGTACCGGGATGTCTTTTGATGTCTGGGAATACTGACCGCTCTTCACCCGGATCTGCATTTCCCCATTATGAAATCCTGCCGTCTGAACCAGCAACTGCTCTCCCTTGCCAGATCCCAGGACCCGCACACAGTCTGTGCGATCGCAGTAGGTTACGGCAAATCCCTGAGGTCCTCTGTGCTCATTGACGACATGGTAACGCATATCCTTCAGGGCACTGAGTTGAAAGGCCCGCGGCACACCCTCATACAAAACTCCGATCACCTGTTCCTCAGGTGCAATTTCCGCCTCGGTTGCGGTCAGAATCTCCGGATTCACAAGAGGCGGGACAAGAAACGGGGTACTCATCATGCCGCCGGAAATATCCGGCGGCATGGGAGTCTTTGCCGGCGATGGCGTCTGCTGCTGCTGCGGTTCATCACACCCGGCGACAATCAGCACAACGATCGCCAGAACTTTCCATTTGTCGTCAAAATTCACTGCTCAACTCCTCAACCTGCAGCATCTCAGGCCCTGGTCCGCAGAAAACACTCCGGTGCTGCCTGAAGCCTTGCACCGCTGACAGCTCAGAAAAAATCCCGCTCGGTTCATCGAGCGGGATTTGGAGTTTAGTGATTGTTTCGGTGCCCGATAAGGCCGGGGCATCCGGTTCAGTTGGGATTAGGCGCCGGGGTATCGGCTGGGGTGTTGGAGGCTTCCGCTGGCTGTGTGCCATTGGCAACAAGCCGTCCAAAGATTTTTACAAAACCCTGCTCCAGACGCACCCGTACTCTGGCACCGGTTTCCGTCAGCCGCGAATCGATTTCGATGCGATCGTCGCCTTCTTTCAGTGTTTCCATGGCAATCGCGCGTCCCCGCTCTGCACGGCGAGCCATTTCGGCACCACGTGCACCGCCGCGCCCGGCACCACCACGACCCGCGCCAGCCCCGCCATTTCCGGGAGCGACGGGAGTTGCCGCGGGTGGCTGGCCGTTTCCGGCGGCCTGCAGCTCGGCAGTTGCTTCCGCCCCGGCGGCACGCTCTCGCTCAGCGCGTGCTTCACGCCCGATAGTCTGAGCAGTCTCGGCCATTTCGACCAGCTGATTCACATTGAAAATCACGCGAAAACTGGGTGGTGTGCGACGATCGGCCGCAGACGCACTGCCCGCTTCCAGCTGGTCCATTACACCCTTCAGAGTCGCCAGTGATTCTTCGCCGCCAATCACACCCCAAACCGCCGTCGATCCGATCCCCAGTGTCAGCCCCACGTTTTCCCCGAAGACCGCAACTGCTTCCGCAGGCTGAGCCGCAAAGGTCAGGCGATGGAAGGTAACACCCAGATGTTCCCCGGCACCAATCTGCATTTCACCAGCCTGTTTAACCTGTTCAAGATCACGCAGACGCGTCAGCAAATCCATCATGCCGGAATTGATCGCATCGCCTTCCTGCACCCGACCGGCCCATACAATTGCCAGCTTACCGGAAGAATCCCGGTAGAACTGAGCAAAGACGTCCATATGCCCTTCTTCGAGTGTCTTCTGAAAAGCCGTCATCGCCTGACCAATCGGACTGTTCTCGTCAGGAACCGCCCCCAGCCCGTTCTCCTGAATCAGCCGTGACACTTCCATTCGAAACCCATCCATCATCTCCGTATAGGCTTCCTTTTCACGGTCCGCCATCATCGAAGACATAGACAATGACATGGCCGCATTGTCATCCAGCAGCGGAATGAAGTAGCTGGGCCGCTCTGTAGAACTAAGAATTTCCTTCAGCATCTGCGACCCCTTGATCGCATCCACGATAAAGTCAATATTGACGGACTGATCTTCTTCGGTGACATCCACACCAAACGTCAGTTTCTGACAATCCATAAACAGCATCTTCAGGGCAGCAAGACCACGCTCTCCTTCAACACGCCGAATCCGATAGGCTCCTTCCGGCTCCCCGTCTCGCTGCTGAAGCTGAGTCGAAATTCCGGAATTGATCAGACCGTAGAGCAGCGTACGTGTGGCCACCGGAATGGATTCCACATCCAGTCGTACTGACGCGTCAAACTGCTGAGCCTGGCCGGACAGCAATTCTGCTGGATCCGGAAAGTCCCGATCCAGAATCTTCGCATCCGGATTGTTGCCCAGCGGAATAAACGCGTAGCCATATTTCATCATCACCGGAAAAGTTCGATTCGGGCCAATCACCTCGTAACGACCTTCTTCGTCTTCCTTGCGGATAACAACCGGGGCCTTTTCAACCAGCTTCGTTGCCGCCTCGACTGAATCCACCGGTACAAACGCAACAAACTCAGGAAGCGGAGGTATCGCGACCGGAAGATAACCCATCACGCCGAAAGGCTTGTCCCGATTGAAGCCTTCCAGATCATTCAGCGTGCTCTTCATAAACGCTTCAAGATTTGCGTAAATCTCCGGACGCTCTGCAGCATCGAAAATATAGCGGGCCTTGCCCATGAAACGGTCCGCCCCGGAAAACGTGACCGTCAGCAGAGGACGATTCCCTTCCTGAATCAGATCCAACGGACTGGACGGACTGTCACCGTCTGTCTGAGCCCATGCAGGAGATGGAACGAAGAGCACAGCCACAAAAGCCATGGACAGGAAACGCTGAACCGTCAGACGCCATAGAGTGGCTGCAGGATCCCACATAACAATGCTTCCGAATGAAAAGGACTTCAGGAACAGAACAAACCCTGGCCGAGTAACCACGGGCAACAATGCTGCCAGCAGGCTTTCGAACCCAAACCGCCATACAGCAGGTGCTGGTACTGTTAATTCGAACATCGCAACAGAATCCAGGCACTGATTCCCTGAAACCTCAGGAAATGAAAAAGGTTTCGATATTGAGGGATTCTCGATGCCATTTCCTCAAAAATCGCGATCACAAAAGCAGTTCTTTGGACACATCCCGGAATAACACCCACCCAAACGCACCCAAAACATGAACTAATGTATAGTGTTCTGTCGGCGGTGGTTTCAAGGTGTGCTGAAACAGGCGAAAGTTGCCGTGTGGGCCCGTGGTTTCTGTGGTTTTCGCAGAAGGTTCCCGGTGCAGCCAACGCTGCTCTGAATTTTACGCCGCCTGACACATGAACCCGTGTTGCTGGTGTTTTCGCGGACAGTTACAAACGCGTCGTCTCTTCGGGCGCAGGGATTCTGTTCATGCAGAATGACAGATTCTCTGACGCGTCCAGTCCGCTGCTGAAGATCAGTCGCTGGTACTGGCCAGAAACCGTTTTACGAAGAGCATCGAACTGCCTGGGAACTCTGGTTCTGTCAGGCAGCGCAGGCGGCAAGGACGCCTGTGGGTCACGATCCTGGTTTGAGGAACGTCATGAAGATCGTTCAGAACTCCAATCGCTGGCTGAAGAAACTGTCTCGAGCCGCAGCGTTGATGTCACTTGCGGTGGGCTCGCAGTCGGCGTATTCCCAGGACGGTGCCATATTCTCCGGAACATCTCCGGGCGGAGCGGCCTCAGAGATGATGCAGGCGAACCGCAGCGGGTTCGGCGTCAATGTTCGAGCGGGACATACTGCCGGCAGCACCGTGGGCCGGTCGGATTCGCTCAGCACCATCGCCCTGTCACCTTATTTCAATTCCGGAAACAGTCTCGTATTCGGCGACTCGCGACTGGGCCGCGGCAACGAGGGTGGTTTGGTCTGGTCGTTCGGCAGCGGCTATCGCTACTTTTTGGAAGACTGGGATGTCGTGCTCGGCGGCAACGGCTACTTCGACCGTGACGACCTGAGTGGCACCTATCTGAACCAGTGGGGTCTGGGTGCGGAACTTCTGGCAAACGGATGGGAAGCCCGCGGCAACTACTATCAGACATTTGGCAACACACTAAGCCTGACCGGTCAATCGGTGAAGTCCGGCAGTGGTGCCTTCCAGGGCGAAAATCTGACCTACACACGTGTGGACAGTTTTGCTCTGGGCATGAAGGGTTTCGACGCCGAAGCCGGTTTTCTTCTTCCGGGAGATCTCTCGCAAAAGTTCGACCTGCGAGCTTTTGGTGGCGGTTATTACTACGAGGGCGAAACTGTCGACGGTTTCGCGGGCTGGTCAACAAGGCTTCAGGCGGACATTGCCCGCTGGCTGGAACTGGGCTTGAAGGTCACAGACGACCAGCAATTTAATACGACCGTCTCCTTTTCGGCCATCGTCCACGTCGGGGGCTTCCGCAGCGAGGAACACCTGAAGCGATCAGCGATCCAGCGGTTTCGCGAACCTGTGCGTCGCAATCTGAATGTGGTGACCCTTGTCAGCAGTCAGGAGGCCCCGGGGCAACTGGCACTGAATCCATCCACAGGGACGCCGTTCACCATTGCTCACGTTAACAGTAACGACACCTCCGGGCCATTTCTGGGCACGGTTGATGATCCTTTTCGATCCCTTCAGCGGGGATTATCGTCCGGCACTGATATTGTGTTCGTCCATGCCGGAAGCAAATTTACCTCCGGACCGGAAAACCTGGTCAACCTGGCTCCAAACCAGCAGCTGATCGGAGAAGGCGAGATTGTTGCGGGACGATCCACTCAGAATTTCGTCACCGTGAGTGCCGTGGGGCAACTGCTGACAGTCGAACTTCCCAAGTCTCCGACATTTGCCGCATCTCCGACACTGGATCGACCTGATATCGCAAACTCCATCGGAAACGCCGTCGTTCTTGGGAACGGCAGCCAGTTCTCGGGGTTCACGATCACCAACCCGACAGTCAACGGGATTTTCAGCAACGGGGCTGGAGGCACGACGATTCATGAGGTCGGCATCTCGGGCGCTGGAAGTTCCGCGATGCTCCTGCAGAACACCTCCGGTAACATGACGATTTCCAACACCTCGCTGATTTCCGCGGCTGGCGCCACCGGGCCTCTGCTGCGCGTCAATGGCGGCAGTGGCATCATGACGTTCTCGTCCACAGACGCTTTTCTGCTCGGTTCCATCCAGAACAGTTCCGGTCAGGAAGCCCTGGTTGTTGAGAACATGAGTGGTGGTCGGTTTACGATGACAAAATCCTCTGTCACCGACAATGGTGGCAAGGGCGTCGTGATTCGAAACAACACGGGCGGGTCTGCCACCATCGATAACATTGTTTCGACAAATGCCTCGACAAACGCCCTGTTGATAGAGAACAGTTCCGGCGATTATAACTTCACGAAATCCAACCCTCAGATCGCTGCTCTGACGGCCACTGGCAGCACAGAACAGGCGATCCTGATTGACGGTCTGACGGGCCGAGCAACGTTCAACACAGATGTTTCCATCGTGGATCGCCAGGCGGGCGGTATCGAGATTACCGGTTCAGCCGGCTCTGTGATCTTCTCCAATCCAGTGACCCTGACAGATCAGCTGGGCACATCAACAGCGGCTGGTGTGCTGGTTTCCGGCAATCTCAGCGGCAACGCGGTTGAATTCACCAACAACCTGACCGTGACGTCCACAGTGGTGACTGCAGGTGCCGCCGAACGCACCAATGGCAATGGACTTCTGATTTCCAGTAACGCTGCCGGGAGCGTGTTTCGAGCGATGGGTGTGACGACCGTGAATGGAGCTGACCTGGAATCTATTCTGGTGTCCAGCGAAAGCGGCAACGTCGACTTTCTGGGTGAAACCCGCGTGCGGAATCGTGCGACCGAAGGGATCTCGGTCACAGGCTCCTCCGGTTCTGTGGAATTCGGCGTCTCCACTCCACGCCGTCTGGCTCAGGTCTCCAATGAACTGCTCTCCACATCCGCTGCCATCGAGCTTAACGGAAACAGCGGAGTCGTCTCCTTTGGTGAGGCGACCGTGATCGATGCGACAGGAAATGCTGGTGGCGGTGCTGGTATTGACATCCGCAACAACACGGGGTTGATCAACTTCGTGGACATGGACGTGACCTCAGTCGACGGTACAGGTTTCTTTGGTCTGAATAACCGCCTGATTCGAAGCGACAATGGGATTATCACCTCGACGAATGAAACTGCCGTGGATATCGAAGATAGCGGCATCACGATGACGCTTGGTGAAGTGAACAGCACAGACGCACCGGACTACGGTATTCGACTGGTCAACACAAACTCTGACGCAGGTCGAACCTTCTTTGTCCGCCCAACGGCTTCCGGCACGACCGCTGGTGCCGGTGGAACGATTATCGGCGCGAAAGGTGATGGTCTGGACAACGATGACGCGGCCGGTATCTTCCTGTCCAACGCCGGACAGGTTGAGATCCGCGAAATGATCCTGAGCGATAACGAATTTGGTGTGCGAATCATCAACACCGAATCATGGAAGGACTCCTCCGGTAACGTCATTGTTGTCAATGACCGAAATGAGCAGTACTTCCTGATGGATTACTCGCTGGTGAATGATTCCGACATCCGGGGCATTCATTCAGTGGATCTGATGGGACTACAGGTCAACAACACAGTCTTCGACAACAACGGGGACGACGCAGCCACGGGCTATGACACCATCTTTGCTCAATACACAACTGCTCTGGATAATGTTGATACCGTCAACACCTACGACCGTTCGGACCGGCCGTACGAGATCCTGATTCAGGGTTCAGACTTTACGTCCAATCAGCATGATGTGATCCGGATTCTCCAGACAGCCAGCGGTGCTGGTGCTGCTATCCGCACGAACATCTTCAATAACCGACTGGAAGTCAACGACTCCACAGATCCGACAACACCACCTCCAGGCGATACACGACCACTGCTGGATGATGGTGTCTATATGGACTGGAATGGTCCGGCCCGCATCCTTGTGGACGGCAACGACTTCGACATGAGAGCTGCGAATGATCAGATGGCCTTTGCGTTTTCGAATTCGTCGACCACCGACCTGACGGAATTGTCCATCCAGGGAAATCAGTTCTTCATCAACAACCTGGGCACCAGCAACGGGGCCACCAGTGTCGAACTGCTGGGCGACTACAACATGGGTGATCCGGACGGCGTCTTCCGAATTGCCAATAACATCTTCAATGTCGCCGGTGCCACACCGACTGCGATGTACTTCGTTCTTCCGCCAACAGTCGGCACACGCCTTCAGCAGGCCCTGTTCGTTAACAATCAGATCACGATGGAATCTGATGGAGGCACGGGTATAGAAATTCGCAGATCCGGCAATGGAGCCATCTTTGTCTTCAACAACAATCAGCTGAATTTCCGCGACCTTGGCACTGCAAATGAACGTGGCTTCGTGATTACTCCGGTCAATGGCCCGGTTCGCATCGGTGGACTCGACAACCGCATGCGGGTGATCTCCACTGGCGTGAACGGGAATGGTCTGATTGAGGCTCCGCTGATCATTCCACCGGGATCCAATATCGGTCAGGTACAGATCAATGGCGTGCTGTTCCCATAACACTCGGGTTCATGGTGGCCTCGCCTTTGCATCGCAAACTCGCAAACCGCCCGACCTGTGTCGGGCGGTTTTTTTATTGCGGCGGGGCCATGCCGCTGTCGGGAATCGAAGCCGGAACCCGGAGCCGGGAGCATCTTCCCGCAAACTGCCTTCTCGCAACGGTGGGCACTGAAACGCACTATCGCCGGTTGTGCCAGAATGACGAGGGCTTTGTCAAATCCTGGTTTTTGGGTTACGTCATTCCCGCGCAGGCGGGAAACCAGCGCCGCGATCTGGATTCCCGCCTGCGCGGGAATGACGATGAACCCCTATTTCATGACGGTGAACCCCAATTTCAGGCTTTGACAAAGCACGAGGGCATCCCGTCAACAGGCAGGCCGACAGGGATTGACGCTTCTTTCGAGTTGTGGACTTTCCGCAACAGTCACCGAGTAAGTTTCCCTGGAAACGTAGTAGCAACGACGTCTGATATCGCCATAATTGCGATATGCCAATACTCCCTGCATCCAACTCTCACGACAGTTTTTTCAAACAGGTGTTTGGCCAGCAGGAGAATGCACGCAGCTTTTTGCTTTCCACGCTGCCAAAGGATGTTGCGCAGTGTCTGGATCTCAGCATACTGGAACCATCGCCAGCATCATTTGTCGATGAAGATCTCAGGCAGGCCCATTCGGACCTGCTCTTTCGCACCCAGTTGACCAACGGAACAGAGGCTGCCGTCTATCTGTTATTTGAGCACAAAAGTGCTGCAGATCCGCTGACTGTCTTTCAGGTGCTCAGGTACATCCTGAAAATCAACGAACAAAGGCTCCGGGATCAACTGGGGTTGTGTTGTGTGATTCCAGTCGTTGTTTACCATGGCACCAATCCGTGGAATGCGCCTGTATCACTTCGGCAATTGATTTCCGTTCCGCCGCCGCTGGAACCGTTTGTCCCGGATTTTTCACTGCAGATCATGGATCTCGGGCAGATTCAGGACTCCGAATTTCACGGCGAAGCAATTTTTTGTGCCACAATTCTGGTCTTCAAATATATAATGAGTCCGCAGATCACTGATCGGTTGGGGGATATCTTCAGGATGCTCCGACAGGCCGGTCAGCTACAGCCCTCAGAATCCGTGATGCTAATCCTGAACTACCTCGTCAGTGGTTCTGACCGAGTGCCGAAAGATGTTCTGCTGCAGGCGCTCCAGAATGGACTGTCCAGCCACAGGGAGACACTGATGCCAACAATCGCAGAACAATGGGTCCAGGAAGGTCATGAGGCCGGGATACAGGCCGGTATACAGGCCGGGTTGTCCAGAGGGCAGCTGCTGGGAAGTATCCGGGCGTTCCAGGAATTCCTCGGTCGCGTGCCCGATACGATCGAACAACTCGATCGGCAAAACAATGAACAACTGGCCGATCTTGAACGACAACTGAGGCAGCAACTGGGATTCCCCGAACGCCGCTGCTGACCACAGTCCAGCAGGCTCGCACCGCTGCACCGCCATCGGCAGGACTCCTGCGCAATCCGCGGCTCTTTCCTCACGACGAATCCAACAATCTCGGCCGCTGCTGATTTCAACAGGCAGGTCGCACGTGGTTTTCTTTCGTTCTTCACACAGTGGACGTGATTTCCAGGAACGCCGGTGGCTGCTGCTTCCACCTCGTGTTTGTGTGCTGTTCACTGGGTTTGCGGCCATCGGCGAAGCTGGGCCGTCGTGCCGAAGTTTCCTCTGCTGAATCCCCGTCCAGATCAATGCCTTAAAAAAACACTGGTTCCGGACAGGATATTTACTAGAATCGGGATGTCATGACCCGATCAGGAAACTCCGTTCCAGCCAGTCTCAGCGATCTGACGACCGTGCTGGCGTCACTGCCCGGCTTCAGCGAAGTGCTGCAGGCACTTCAGTCTGGCCGCAGTGCCGCCATTGACGGTGCGTGGGGTTCTTCTCGCGCGCTCAGCATAGCGGCAGTGATCGCAGCCCGTCCGCAAAGGGCCTGTCTCGTCATTCAGCCGACAATTCGTGACGCGGAGGAGTTTTCGGACGAACTTGCCAGCCTGACATCTCACCCGGTTGTGCATTTCCCTGCATGGGAAAGTCTGCCCGATGCGGATCAGGCGGGTGATACGGTCGCTGCGGGTCGACTGACAGTGATTCGGCGACTTGCCGCCACTGACCGTTCGCGGCCCGTGATTGTGACCAGCCTGCCGGCTCTGCTTCAGCCTGTTCCCACGCGGGAATCGATTCGAAATTCCACACGCACGCTGCGAACAGGAGACGAACTTTCGCTAAGCAGCTTCAGTGACTGGTTGATGGCTCATGGCTTTGAACGGGTCACGGCCGTGGAAATGCCCGGGGAATTCTGCATCCACGGCGGAATTCTGGATTTGTTTCCGGCGACGGAATCCGACCCCGTCCGTATTGAACTCTTCGGCGACGAAATCGAATCGATTCGAGCGTTTGATGCCGAGACCCAGCGACGACTTCAGGATCTGCAGTCACTGTCACTGACGGTGACATCTGGTGGCCCAAAGGTCGCTCCGGCGACCGGTGGGAAGCAGTCGACCGCGCTCGCGGTTTCGGCATTTGGCACCGCGACTGAAAGCCTGCTGGATTCACTGCCACCCGACAGTGTTGTGGTGCTTTCGGATCTGCAGCAGGCCGTGATGGAGGGCCGACTATACCTGCAGCGACTGGCCAATCCGGTTGGTCTTTTTGGTGTCGACGCGACGCTTGCCCGACTGACGAGTTTCCCTTCAGTCACTGTCGATGGACTTGGGGTCGATAGCTTCGAAGCCTCCTGTCATCTTACTATCGAACCCGTAGAACGCCTGTCCGGCAGTCGTCGTGATGCGTTTGTCGAGCTTTCTGAGCTGCTGGGACCCGACGAACATGTTCTGCTTTGCTGCCACAACGAAGGCGAGCTTGGCCGGCTTCGGGAGCTTGTGACTGAAACCGACACGGAGCACGGAACACAACTGGCCTCCCGCGTGCACATCGTCACAGGCGGGCTTCGGCAGGGCTTCCGCATGCCAGGGCAGCACCTGGTTGTGATCAGCGACAGCGAACTGTTCTCGCGAACACCAGCACGAAGCACGACGCGACGTCGCCGAGCAGACTCCAGAGCAATCGACAGCTTCCTGGATTTGCGCGATGGCGATCTGGTCGTCCATGTGGCTCACGGAATCGCTCGCTATCGTGGCATCTCGGTGGTCGCTGCAGAAGGATCCCAGGAAGAGCATCTGCTGCTGGAATTCCGTGACGGCGTGACCGTCTATGTTCCCGTCTCCCTGATTCATCTCGTCCAGAAATACATTGGCCCCGCAAAGACCACTCCCGAACTGACAAAGTACGGCGGAACGTCGTGGCTGCGTAAAAAGGAACAGGTGGCCGAAGCCGTGTCCGACATGGCCACGGATATGCTGAAACTGCAGGCCGAACGCGCTTCGCGACCGGGTATCCAGTGCCGGGGTGACAGCCACCTGCAGCAGGAATTCGAAAAGGCCTTTCCCTACACCGAAACGCCTGACCAGGCGTCCGCCATCATCGATCTGAAAGGAGACATGGAAAGTACCCGCCCGATGGATCGCCTCATCTGCGGCGACGTCGGATTCGGAAAAACAGAAGTCGCTATGCGAGCGGTCTTTAAGGCCGTTGACAATGGACGTCAGGTTGCCGTTCTGGTCCCCACAACCGTCCTCGCCGAACAGCACTTTCGCACGTTCAGCCAGCGCATGGCCGAGTTTCCTGTGACAGTCGAAATGCTGTCCCGCTTTCGAACGGACGCCGAGCAGACAGAGATCCTGAAGAAACTTCACGAGAAAAAAGTCGACATTCTGATCGGCACACATCGACTGGTTTCAAAAGACGTTAAATTTTCCAATCTCGGTCTGCTGGTGATCGATGAGGAACAGAAGTTCGGAGTGAAGGTCAAGGAACGGCTGAAGACACTGCGTGCCGAAGTAGACGTCCTTACGCTGACCGCCACCCCCATCCCCAGAACATTGCATATGTCGCTGCTCGGAATTCGTGACATCAGCAGCCTCACAACTCCGCCGCGCGACCGCATGCCCATCGAAACACGCGTCGGTCGCTTCGACGAATCGCTCATACGCAGTGCCATTATTCGCGAATTAAATCGCGGCGGACAAGTCTACTTTGTCCACAATCGGGTACACGATATTCAGGAGATTGCTGACCGCCTGAAACGAATCGTCCCCGAAGCCAGCCTCACAATCGCTCATGGCCAGATGCACGAAGACCAGCTTGAACAGGCGATGATGGAATTTGTCACCGGCAAAGCCGACATTCTGCTGGCCACAACGATCATTGAAAGCGGCCTTGATATCCCAAACGCCAATACCATGTTCATCCACCAGGCCGATATTTACGGGCTGGCGGATATGCATCAGCTTCGAGGTCGCGTGGGCAGAAACCGGCACAGAGCCTACTGCTATCTGCTGCTGGAAGATGGCAAAATCATGACCACCAAGGCGTCTCGTCGCCTGCGGGCCATCGAAGAATACAGCGAACTGGGTGCCGGATTTCGAATCGCGATGCGCGACCTGGAAATTCGCGGTGCAGGCAACATTCTGGGAACAGAACAGAGCGGAAACATCGCCGCCGTCGGCTATGAACTTTACTGCCAACTGCTGGAAAACGCGGTCCGATCCCTGAAGAAAGAACCGCTCCGTTATCAACGACACTGCAAAATCGACCTCCCGGTCTCCTCATTCATTCCCGACAAATACGTTGCGGACCAGAAACAGAAGATCGAGATATATCGCAGACTGTCTCAGTGCAATACACTGGAACAACTTTCCGAACTGGAATCCGAACTGCGTGATCGCTTCGGACCTGTTCCCACAGCCGCCAGACGCATGCTGCAAATGCGGGAACTCAACCTGCGTGCCCTCGCATGGTTCGTCGAAAACATCCGACTGGAAAACGGCTACGCAGTCCTCCGATACAAAAACGGTAAATTGATTCGCATGCTGTCTCATCTGCATGCTGGTCATCTGCGAGTTGTAGATCAGCACGATGCCTACTGGCCGCTGGAAGCTCGCGACGATGACGGTGCGGCCATCCTTGAAGAACTGCTGACAGTCTTCGGAATCGCCGACCCCGCACAACCCACTCTTCCCACTCCACCCGCCGGTTCCAGGCCGGCATCAGCCGCAAACCGCGCACCTGTTGCGCAATCGCCCGCAGCCAGGACTCCCGCGAACCGGTCGCCTGCGACCCGATCGCCCACACAACCCACTCGCCCCGCGCCACCCGCCGGTTCAAGGCCAGCACCGCCTGCAAACCGCAATCCCGCAGCCCGACCGCCGGGGACACAACCACCAGGCACACAACCGCCCAAAAAACCATCAGGTCGCTGAGACCCCGGTATCCGTTTTCGGCCGGGATTCTTCCGCCGGAATCTGGCTCAGCAGACGCGCCAGAAACTCGTCCAGAAAACGCTCAGAATCGTCCCGGCTCAACACCGTTCCGTCCGTCTTCAAGCTGATCGTAACTTCCCCTGCATACTCTGCCACGGCCAGCGCCACCAGAGTATTCGGGCGTACCGGCGAGACTCCGCTGATGCGTTCCATCACCACATTCCCGGCGATCCATTTTCCCTCACTCTGCGGAAAACGCCCCCGAAATCTTCGCCGCACCTCGCCCACATTCGCCAGCACCAGACTGCTGGCACAGGATCTGTGCGACAGAAAGCATTTCATCGCCCCCGGAATTCTTCTCAGGAACCCAAACAGCCTCAGAGCAATCAGACCCTCGCGCCCCGAAAGCAGGCCCGCTGTTTTTTCGTGAATCGTCTTTAACAGCAATTCCGGATGATCACACTCCTGCATGCGATGAGTCACCAGGGCGTAACTGACAAGGTTACAGGCCGGCATCGTCGCATGCACAGGGGAACGCATGCTGATCGGTACCGCTATCCGGATCCATGACCTCGGTGAAGCAAGGCCCGCTTTCGCATTCCAGTCCCGAACCTGCAACAGCATTTCCCTAAGCAGCAGGTCGTTAAATGTCACCCCCTGGCGAATAACGGTACCTCGAATCGCCCGGTACACATCTCGAGTCAGCGTGCGAAAAAAAATGGCCTGGCGATGCGGAACAAAGGCCTCACGACGGGCCTCATGCTGCGCCAGCTGACCGGAATCCGCCAGACGACTGGCACGCCTCAGCAACAGCCTGCGAATTTTCCCGCAGAGCTGAAAAAGTGATCGCTGTGGCTGCGCGGATTCAGTTTTTCCTGTCTGAAAATCTGTCCGTCGCCCCAGCAGCAAGGCGTCCGGTTCATCAAACTCCGGACGCATCGCCGCCGATGTCGCCGTCTTCCGACCATACCGGGCAAACATCTCACCCACTAACTGAACCGCTGCAATCCCATCACAGCAGGAATGATGTAACTCCAGAACAACTCTCGCACTTTGTTCACTGCTGTAAACCTGAATCCGCAGACCCTGACCTGCCCGAACATCCAGCGGACAGACCTCCGGAAATCGCTGCTGGTCTTCCCCCGGCCCCAGTACTTCCCACGTCACAGGATCCCGTTGCTCCAAAACAGGAATCCAGACATTTTTACCACGAAGATTTTCGATCCTGCACCGCAGCAGCGGATGAGCAAGCACCGTCTCTCGGACAGATTCCCGAAACTCCTGCTCGTTCAGACTTCCCCTGACGTCCACCAGCATCACAATAATCATCGGATGCGACGACCGGTCGTCTGCCAGCATGTAGTCTTCAAAGGAGGACAAGGGCAGCGGAAAAAGCGTCGTCACATCGGCAGATGTCGACGACGACGCTTTGTTCGCCGGATCCCCTGACGAAACAATGGAAATGTCAAGAGATTTACGATCCATGATCCGGCTCAATCCGGCATCTTCCTTCAGTGTTTCAAACTCCAGAAACACTTAGTCTATCGAGAACCCCGGCTGAGCCCTAACGCGGATGCATCGTTTTTTCAGCAATCACAGTTCAGAAGGCCCCCCTGCCTTCCACGGATCACGAATTCCGAGTAGATCTCCCTATGCCCCCAGATTCTCCCTATGAACGCCCTGCCGTTACGCCACCCGTCGAACAATGGCCCTGCACAGTGTGGTCCGCCGCCTCGGGGTCCCTCGCTGCGCTTCGCAGGTCTGCTCGCTCAGCACTTCTCAGGACGGCTCTGCAGTACCGGCGGTTTCTGTGCACCGTCGCTGAAAACTGTGAGATTTCTCTGACGCATGCGGAGTGGCCCGTTGCGTCCCCGGAAACCACGCCGCTGGTCATGACGGGCCACCAGCCAGTCATCTTTCACTCCGGACTGACCTTTAAGTATGAAACCACCGAACAATTCATCATCGATCATCAGGCACTCGGCCTGGCGGTGATGATCGATACCGATGAAGGGGATGCCGGGGAGTTCTCGTTTCCTGTTGCGGAATTTTCTGATTCTGACAGCGCCCCCACCCGGCGTCACACGGAAACCGCTTCATTTTCACAGGGACCGGGGCTCTTTCTTAACAGCCAGCTCGGCACCAGAGCACATCGCGATGCGGTCGTGGCCCGCGTTCTTCAGGCACTTTCAGCAGCTGAACAACATGATGCAGCCCATGCCTTTTCCAGAACCTCTGCGATCTATTCCCGATTTTCCCCAAGCTCCATGGCCGTTGCCAATACCATCGTCCGACAGGCCGCTGGCATCGGTAACCGCCTGCTTGAAATCCCGCTTTCTGCACTCTGCCGACTGCCCGAAGTGATCCGCTTCTTCTCCGACATTCTCAGTCGGCCACGAAAATTCCATGAATGCTACAACCAGGTGCTCAGTCAGTTTCGCAAAGATCACTCCATTCGCAATGACGCCAACCCCTTTCCCAATCTGCACACAGACACGGATGGCTTTGAACTGCCCTTCTGGCTGGTGCACCCGGCGTCCGGAACTCGCTCCATCCTCTGGCTCCGCAATCACCAGCACACCCCGTGGCTCTGCAAAGACCAGCAACCTGTCACGGAATTGCATCCTGGAATGGCTGGCGAGGCCCTGCTGGCCCTGATGGCTCAGGGCTGGCTGCTGGTTCCCCGCGGTGCTCTGATTACCGCGTCGCTGCGATTGCTGTTCAGTGATCTGTTTGTGCACGGCCTTGGAGGAGGTCGTTATGATCCCGCCACCGATCAGCTGATTCGCGCATGGTGGCAGGAAGAACCGTCGCCGTTCGTCGTGGCCAGCGCCTCCCGCTGCCTCTTCCCCGAAGATCGCCTCCGCCTGCTTCAGATGCGGCAGTTCCAGACACAACTCAGAGACCTTCAGTTCAATCCCGGTCGATACCTGAATCAGCAGCTGTTTCCGGTCTCCGTGGAAGAACAGCTGCAATCCCTGCTCGCCGAAAAAGAGGCTGCTGTCTGCCTGTTGCAGCAACATCGGGACACCGGCGGCTCCGGGAAGGACGCCGGGCGACACATCCAGAAACTGTCCGACACCATTCGGTCCCTGGTGACCAGCACGCTGCAGCCTCAGATTGACACCCTCAACCAACTCTCTCCGCAAACCATCAGCACCATCGAAAGCCGACTGTGGCCGTGGTTCTTTTTCGCCAACACACCCTCGCCGATGCCGTAATGGCTGGAACGAATCGTCACGACCCTGACCGGGAGGCGTCTTGCTTTCCAGCCGCCCGCACCATACCTTTTACAGCACTGATCTGATCCAAAGAAAGTCCCGGAGACGCCCCTTGGCTGCTGAAGAACTGGTCCTGCTGGTTGATGAATCCAATACACTCACAGGCACATGTCCTAAGGCAACAGTGCATGGCCCCGACACGCCCCTGCACCGCGGATTCTCGGTCTTTGTCTTCGACACCACTGGCAGAATGCTGATTCAGCAGCGAAATCTCGCCAAGAAAACATGGCCCGGAATCTGGTCCAACGCCTGCTGCGGCCATCCTCGCCCGGAAGAAACCTCAGAAGAAGCCGCCCGGCGACGGCTGATGGAAGAATTAACGCTGCAGCCTGACGCCCTGTATGAAGTGCTTCCCAACTATCGCTACAAAGCGGAATTCAATGGCGTGGTGGAAAACGAATTCTGTCCGGTCTGGGTCTGCTGGAGCACAGAACAACCCGTCCCGAATCCCGCGGAGGTCGCAGACTTGCGATGGATTTCGTGGAAGGAATTCCTGACAGAAATCCGCCAACCTGCTCCCCATGCGTTCTCGCACTTTTCTCCCTGGTGCAAGGAAGAAGCTGCTCTGCTGGACCAGTCCGCTTTCTTCCACGAACTCTGGCAGCGGCACACACAGGGGCAACGCGACTGAAACATGGAGGTACTCAGGCGCCTCGTTTTAATCTTCTTCATCAACCCTCAGAAACTCAATCGAAAGCCAGTACTTCCAGGGCACCCTTTCAATCGCCCGGATCGTGCCAATGATCGGGAATATGAACGTCAACGCTCCCAGCACCCACAGCATCGGTATACCGATCAGAACAAACGTCAGAACCCCGGAGATCGCACCGTAGATGATACTGCTCAGCATCCAGTTGAGAATGATTCGCCCATGAGTGTCCACCACCCGTGACTGGTCACGACCGATAATCCACATCACTATCGGCACGATAATACCAGCCCCTGTCCACCACAGCAGCTGCGACAGATGCATCAGGGCGCACCAGATGTGAATCTTTAACCCCAGAATCTCGTCAGTGCGAACCGCAGACTGCCCACCCAGAACCTTCTGCTTCGCATGCTCAAATTCCTCTTCCGTCAAAGCCCCGGAATCCCTCAACGCTTTCAGTCGTTCCAGTTCTTCTGCAAGCATGTGGCTCTCCTGTACCGGTACCAGTGGCAAATTCTGCTGAGTTCAGTCTTCGTCCACACGGGCCTTTTCCTGGAAAAATTCCAGTGGGATTTTGACAGATTTCTGCCAGTTTGCTGCGGCCACACTCTATCAACCTGCGTCGCTGCGAACGAAGTGCCCGGATCGCCCTCCCCAAACAAGTCACCCACCTGCCCGGTCAGCCTGCTACTTTTGCTTTTCAGGTGCCTTTTCCTGCCCAAGCAGTTCATAGTAACGCTGCACCAGCGTATCAAACTCCTCCGGCACCGGCTCTCGGTCAATCGGCACCATGGCCCGATCTGATTCCCGCTTCAACAGCTCCTGCGATATTCTCTGCTGCAATTGCTGCAGCTCATTCAACAATTGCGACTGAACCAGATTCCACTGCGGCTCAGTGCCGTGACGGCGAAACTCCGCCCGAATCGCCCGCGCCCGATCACGAACCTGCGCAACCCGATTCCGCAGCCCCGGATCTTCCAGCATCTCTTCCACGTCTCGCAGCTGATCCGACCA
>CAIQIE010000320.1 GCA_903871805.1 uncultured Planctomycetaceae bacterium
ATCGAGCAAACAACATTGATGATGGCAGCGGGGCAGCGTGCTGACGTGGTCATTGATTTTACAGACAGCCCCGACGAGGTGTTTCTTCAGAACATTCTTTATCAGGTCGATGGACGCAAACCCGAGGGAACTCTGGACAAGCCTGTCCATCTGGATGTCCCGGTACCATTTCTGAAGTTTATTGTCGAAGGGCAACCACAGCCCCAAAATGCCACGGTTCAGGTGGGGACAGCGTTACGTCCACATCGGACTCTGAGTCCTGCGGAAGCGGTGATAACGCGGGTATTTGAGTTTCAGAGAAGAAATGGAGCATGGCAGATCAATCAGCAGTACTTCAATCCGAATGTCGCGACAGCAACTCCGACACTCGGCAGCGTTGAACGCTGGGTGTTCAGGAATGGCGGGGGTGGCTGGTGGCACCCGATTCACGTGCATCTGAATTCACAACAGGTGATCCTGCTGAACGGCAGACCGCCTAAACCGGCAGACCGTTACAAATCAGACCTCGTCATTCTGCAAGGCGGCGGAGATGCCGAAGTGTTGATCCACTTCAGAACTTTTCGCGGACCATTTGTGTTTCACTGCCATACAGTAGAACATGAAGACATGAGAATGATGCTGACCGTGGATCCGCGGGTTCAACCCACGAGCTCCCCCCAGTTCATTCAGAGTTCATTTCCCTGAGCAGTTTTAGCTGTCACAAACAAACGCCCGGCGTTTTCACCCGGGCGTTTGTCATTTTCCGGAGGAAGCCACCGGACAATCGGTGACTTCAGTTGCCAGAGTGCATGCAACCTGCAGGCCGTTATTCGTCGGCAAGCCAGTCCATAATAAAGTCATCCTCACTGGCCACACGTCGTGACTGCTTGCGCGAGGTTTGCTTGCCCGAAGCGTCAGGCATCCGCGATTTTTCTGGTCGATGTACCTCCAGACCGGCTTTTTCCATCAGGCTGCGAGCGAACGTGCTTTCGCGTTCAGGCGCTGCGGCTGCTGAAGCGTCTACGTCATATTCGATACGAAAGGCATGCTTTGCAATGCTGATTTCGTCGCCGGGAGTTAACGGGCTGTCCGAACAGCGTTCTCCGTTGACCTTAATTCCGTTGCTGCTGCCTAAATCACGGATGTACCAATAGCCGTCCTTGTGTTCCAGTTCGCAGTGGTGCGAGGATACGTTTGGAAAATCCAGCTTGATGTCGCACGATGATCGGCGACCAATCAGCAGTTTTCGTCCCAGAAGCGGGATTGAATCACCGCCCCCACAGGGAATCAATTGCCCCAGCATCGAAGTCCGACTCCCACTGCGTTTGTACGACCACTGACCTTCTGCCCGCCATCATCGGCGAGGCCTGATGTCAGAATACGGAAGATCTTTGCAGAATAGGAGGGAATTTTCCAGGACAATTTCAGGGATATCGAAACTTCAGATTCCGGCCGCTGCATCCAAACACTTCCACTGGTGCCGGTCCAGGCAGTGAAATTTGGATTTGTATAGTTCTGGACTGCGGGTTTTTCTGCGAATTCCTGCTTACCGTGCCGCTTCCGGCATCGGAGTCTGTCGAGCCGGACCATAGCCTGTCGCACAGTCCCCTGTCGCACAGGACGCAGAAAAGGCACTGGAACCAGTCCCGCACACGCCACTGCAACACACGGTTTCCGGTACAAGCACAGAACGCGTCACTGGCACTTTGCGCATCACCTGACGAGCCACCAGGCGAGTGGCTTTGGTTTCCACTTCCTTCGGGACCAGCCTGGAAACTTTACGAGTACTTGTGTACGGCAACTGCTTTGTAACGCAATAGGGAACCCGTCGAGTCTGTGTTTCACTGACCATTTTCGTCACAGTGCAGGGAATCTCTCGCACCTTTTGCTCTGTCACCATTTGACAAACCTGATACGGGATCCGCTCTGTTTTCGTCTCGCAGGTCATGCGGCACACGCGATACGGAATCTTCTGAACAACTTCCTTCGCCACCATGCGAGTGACCGTCACCGGCACTTTTTTTACCACGACTTCCGGAACGTAACGAGTCACCTGAACCGGGCAGTTCTGCCGAATAACCTGAGGCACCATGACCGTGTAAGGAATTTGCTCCTGCACAACCTGTGGGCACCAGACACGCCGAGTGACAGTCCGCGGTGGGCACTGAACGGGGCAAAGCTGTGGTCCAAAGGGGCCGAAAACCAGACGCTGCGTCACGGCACCCGGAATACACTCGCTTTTTGTGACCCATTGTCCCACGTTTTTCTGCACGCAGCGAGTGCGTGTTTCAGGACGCATGACCGTATAGCAGCGTTCCTGATTAATCGTCTCTGAAACACATTTCATCACTGTCTGGCGGCATTCCTGCTGAATCGTTTCACAGACAGGCTGCTGGATCGTATAACGGCACTCCCGCACCTGCTCTTCCCAGACCGGACGCTGGACGGTGTAGTTGCAGGTACGATAGCGAGTCTCCACGACGGGACGCTGCACGCAGTAATTTTCCTGACGAACCACTGTTTCTGTCACCGGACGACAAACCGTGTACTGTTCATCGCGATAGGCTGTTTCCGTGACCGTGCGGTAACACGTTTGCTCGACATCTTCGCAAATGTTTTCGTAGACCGTCCGCTTGCATGTGTACTCCAGCGGTTCATATATGGTTTCACAGACCGTCTGATAACAGGTTTCCGTAACAACGCGGCAGGTTGTGTAACAGGATGCCGCCGCGCACGCCTGCGTCGGACAACTGCTGTACGAGGAAATTCCACACAACCCGGCTTCCACGGGAACCGACATGGCCACCACGGTCATCAATGCGTAAATCAGACGGCGACTGTTCATCCCGAACTCCGACTTTTATTTCACCAGAATACTGACTGCGCCGACAATCCCGGTGGCTGCCGGGATACCCAGACGCATTACCAACTTACCCAACTGCAACAATCAGTCTCAAAGGAAATGCCCAACGAAACTGATTTTCTTCTGGGAATCCCCGGCGGTATCCACCTGAGTAGGAAACGTAGTTCCGGAATCAAAGACGCTTCGGGCGGTTCTGGAAAACCACACATTATGGGCGCTGCCAAATTTCAACCGATCGTTTTTTTCAGAATGCCTTCATGTTCGATTGATGTCAAATCCTCACAAAAATCCCGCGATCACGTTTGACTTTCTCCCCCAAACTCATCGTGCAACCCAAATCTACTCCTGCACACTCCGGTTGATCAGTAGCCCGCAATGTGTACCATGTGGGCTTTACCTGCAGGCAGACCGAACCTTCGGTCATCCGGGCAGTCCCTCCATTAAACCGCCTGATCCCCGCCGATTCAGGCACTTTCCAGGTCGATGTTTCTGCTATGAAAACAAATCCGGTAAAACAAGCTCTGAAGGCGGGACGACCGTCTGTGGGTACATGGCTGTCCTTCGGGGACTTTTTCACTGCCAGACTGATGGCAAAAACAGGATTTCCATGGCTGACCGTGGACCTGGAACATTCGCCCATCGATTGGCAGATGGCGTCCTTAATGTTCGCCGCCATTTCAGATGCCGGCTGCGTCCCACTGGCCCGCGTGCCCCGCGGCGACCATGACCTGATTAAACGCGTTCTGGATGGAGGCGCCTGGGGAATTGTGGTCCCGATGGTGAATACCGTCGAACAGGCCAAACTGGCAATCGCCGCGGCGAAGTACCCACCAGAAGGAAACCGTTCCATCGGTGGCAGCATCCCAGCTCAGAACTTTCAGACAGCCACCGGAGAATACTACAAACGGGCCAATGACGAAATTCTGGTGATCCTTCAGACAGAATCCCCGGAAGGCGTGGAGAACGCCGAAGAGATCTACAGCCTTCCCGGCGTGGATGCCATCTTTGTTGGCCCCAATGACCTGCTGTGGCAGATGAAGACCACCAATGGCCCGGAACCAACGCCGCAGGAATTTGAAGCCATGCTGCAACGTGTGCTGGCAGCCGGTAAGAAAACCGGAACCCCCGTCGGAATTCACTGTTTTTCCGTGGAAGAAGTCCAGCACCGTATCAGCGAAGGATGGCAGTTTCTGGCGCTGCAAAGCGAACTGAAAATGATGGTCAGCAAGGCTCAGGAACTGGTGGAACAACTGGGGCTGGCGACCGCAGCTGACCTGGCACGCTACTAACAAAAAGTCGACGCAGCACAATTTTCCGTCTGCCCATAAGTTCGGCTGCGGACCCGCAACGCCGGTGCCAGGTGTCCTGAGATTCACGCACCTGCCCGGCCGCTGCTCACTCAATATACAGAAACTCATTGCTGCTGATCAGCGCCTGCGACAGATTGATCAGTAACTGACGCACCACATCACCCGCTCGGCCTTTGCCGTCACCGGTCAGATACACGGCCTGCTCCTGCAGAAACTGCTCGATGACTGCGCGCTCCCTGACATCGGGCGTGCGACCTCGCGTTAATCGCCATGCCTCTGTTGACGCGGTCGATAAGAGCGTCGGATCAGTGCCCGGTGGCGTCAGCGAACCATCTACCGCCCATGACCCCATGGACTTCCCTTCCGCATCACTTAACTGCAGTGTGACTGTCCATGCGAAGGAATCGGACTCCACGGTCTCATTGCAGTCCGTGACAAAGTCCAGCAGCTCACCGACACGAACCTCCATCGTCTCCAGCGAAGTCGCCAGACTGCCAGATTTGACCGTCCACTCGCCCAGCACTCCGCGATCACTGGACACAATCCGACCCCGCACACCGTCGCCATTCTCCGCCGGACGACTCAGCGATCCCGTAATGGACATACGCCCGGAACCAGGCACATGAAACCGCCGAATCACGGCGTGACGCGAATCTCCCGGATGTCCTCCCTGGCCGTTGAGCAGCACCCAACCGTGCTCTGGATCCGGCAATGCAGTTCCCGCCTGATAGCTGATCCCGGTCCAATGACGCAGTGGTTGAAACTGGACAAAGGGTGTGTCAGTGTTGTTGGGCATGGTGTCTACAGCCGTAGCATCTGCTCGCGGCAAAAGATTGCCGTAACCAAATTCCCAGACCGTCATTCGCGGAATCGAAATGGAAATCTGAGGATCGTCTGAGCTGATGAAACGCCGTCGCCCACGTTCGATCGCCGCTTCCGCAAGCTTTTCTGCTCCCTGAAGTGCAAACTGACTGTTCATCAGCAGCAGTGACTGCGGGGCTGAATTGGAATTCATACGGCCCGTGCAGTTGGTTTCCATAATCGGAGCATCAAATGTCGCCAGCATGGCCAGCGGCTGGCTGCGACGAACCTGAATATAGACACTGCGGCGTCCTGAGGCGTCCGCTTCGATCACCTGCCCTGTATCGTCCGTCGTCACGGCCAGCGGTGCACCGCCAACCTGGGGATTCAAACGCGTTCCCACCGCCAGCACCGAATCCCGCACAACTTCCGCATCCAGACGAATCAGGGGCTTTCGCCAGTAAGACTGATTCACGGGATCGATGGCAGCCATCTCCGCGTTGGGGGCCGATGACTGTCGATACACGGTGGAGGTCATCAGCAGCCGATGCATTCGCTTCCACGTCCAGCCGCCGTCCATAAATTCTGCGGAGAGCCAGTCCAGCAATTCCGTCTGAACAGGAGGCGCGCCCAGCCGTCCAAATTCGCCCGGGGTGCTGACAAATGTTCGTCCAAAATGATGCAGCCAGAAACGATTCATCAGGACCCGCGCTACCAGCGGATGCCTGCCACTGGTCAACCACTTTGCAAACGCAAGTCGACGCCCTGTGGATGGGAGATTCGGGTCGTCCACAGGGATGCTCGGAGCCTCGGTGAACAACGAAGCAATCTGCAGGTCGCCTGGAGTGACCGCTTCTTTCGGCTGCCCGAATTCTCCTCGATGAAAACGATGTGTCACCGGCACATGCCCAGCAGGCTCCACCAGTGTTCGTAGAAAATTCTCCACCGGCTTCTCAGCACGAATGCCCGCAATACGCTCATCATATTTTTTCAGTTCATCGGCGGCGGCCTGATTGTACTGATACAGCACTCCTGGGGAAATATTGGCCGCTGGATTGCTTCTGAGCAGTTCCTGCTGCTCCGGTGTCCGCTTGTCAGCAGGAGTCTCCCAGGCAGCTTTCAGCTGTTCCTTCAGCGGAGATTCATACTTCATCAGTTCCTTTTCAAAAGCCGCTGCCAGAAATTCGCTCTCCTTTGCCGCTCGCTCTGCCCCAACAGCGGAAGCCCGGGATTCCACTTCTGCAGCTTTCTGGCGATCGGCATTGGTGTACAGCGAAATCTGGCTGGCTGCCGGGGGCTTCCATGCCTGCCAGTCCATCACCGGCTCAAATACCGCTCGCAGACGATAATAGTCAACATGCGAAATCGGATCGTACCGATGGTCATGACACTGAGCACATCCGACAGACAACCCCATCAGCGATGTGCTGACAATTCGAATTGTGTCCGTCATCGTTTGGTTGCGAGCTGCCGGGGAATCGTCACCGCTGCCTGTTCCATTTGCAGCCATCGTGAGGAAACCCACTGCGGTCAGTAACTCCGTCTGCTCCGGCGTCAGTTCGGCCGCCAGGGCCCCAGCCAGCTCATCTCCGGCAAGCTGCTCCTGGATAAATCTGTCAGCAGGCTTGTCGTTGTTGAACGAATGAATTACGTAGTCGCGATACCGCCATGCGCTGGGCCGTTCCGCGTCGGCGTTGGTGGCCCCTTCCGAGTCTGCATAACCGGCCGCGTCCAGCCAATGTCTCCCCCAGCGTTCCCCGTAATGAGGTGATTCCAAAAGCTGATCAAGCAGTTGTTCCCATGCATCCGACGCGGGGTTGTTGACAAACGCTTCCACCTGCTCCGGGGTCGGCGGTAGTCCCAGCAGGTCCAGGTACGCACGACGAATCAGAGTGACACGATCTGCGTCCGGTGAAAATTGCAGACCGCGAGGCTGCATCTCTTTGAACAACAGAGCGTCAATCGCCGTACGAACACGTACAGAACTCTCAAACGATGGAAGTTCCGGACGGCGGATCGGCTGAAACGCCCAATAGGCTCGCTCTTCCTCGGTGATGCCGACTCCGGGCGGCAACTGTTCCGGTTCCGCACGTAGTGTCGGTGCACCGTCTACGATCCAGCGTTCCAATACTGCACGGTCCGCCGCCGGCACTTTTTTTTCCCCGGGCGGCATTTCGCCAGTCTGGATACGCGACAGCAAATGACTGGTCGCGGCGTCTCCCGGAACAAGCCCCGGTCCGCTTTCTCCGCCCCGAAGAATGAATCGACGTTGCCGAAGATCAAGCCCCCCGTGCGTCTCCTCTCCACCGTGGCAGTCAAAACAGTACGCCTTCAGAATCGGACGCACCTGTCTCTCAAACGTTACCTCAGCCCCGGGGGCTATGTTCTCTGCCGAAACAGAACCCGACTGGGCAAAAGCTGGCGCCGTCGTAGTGACCAATGCCGTCAGGCACATTGTGAAACCGCTGATCCACAGTCGCCCCAAACTCATTCGCCCGTTTTGGGGAAGGTTGTTTGCGGAATTACAGCCAGAGTCTTCGATAGTCATGGTTCACCTGCCGGTTCAGTGTTCCCGAAGCCTTCATGGCTTTCACGGATTACGCTTTGTCACCTTTCCGGCAGAAGGAATCAACCCGGAGTCCGGTGAAGTCGGCCGACTTTCGCAGAGAAAAACATTTCTGAGGAAATTGCATTGACTTCCGGCATTATGCGGAATCGTTTGATCGCAGGGGCTTCGGTAAACATTCAATACAGAAAAATGCCGGGGCCGAGCAGGCAGATCTGGTCCCCGGCGTTCTGTGTCTGGCGGACCACCGCATCAAAACTCTCCGGGTGTCTCTCCTCCGCTGATCGTGGACAGTCCGCTGTAGGTGACTTCACTGATGCTGGCAGAAATGAATCGCACCGATCCGTCGCCAAGAACGAACTGCGCGCCGCCTGTGTGGTTACTGCTGAAATCGTCAAAGTGCCGGTTCGGATCATTCGGCGGATGGTCCGCGGCGCCCAGAATTCTCTGAAAGGACTCTTCACCTTCCGGGAACATTCCAACCCACGTGGAATACCATCCCAGTTTTGCGTTGGTCACACGCTCACCGACAATCAAAGTGTTGCTCGTTCCATCCGTGATGTCCGCCATTCGTACTTTGCTGTTATGGAAAAACAGTCCATCTCCAACACACTGCCCGTTTCGCATGACGGGGGCGTCCCCCGGCGAGTTTTCACAGCCATCAAGTTCTTCGGTTCCAAAGACACCGATGTAGTTGGCGATCGGCAGATTGGCCAACACCGCCCCACTGTCCTCTTCTTTGATGTCCCAGAAGTCCGGCT
Organism: uncultured Planctomycetaceae bacterium; assembly: GCA_903871805.1. Classification (GTDB taxonomy): domain Bacteria; phylum Planctomycetota; class Planctomycetia; order Planctomycetales; family Planctomycetaceae; genus SXXK01. The sequence continues at coordinate 8,281 of CAIQIE010000320.1, forward strand.
GAGGGTCAGAAGGACACTTGTACGTGGGAATCTGCACTTTCAAGACCCCTGCGTTCAGCGGATGCGCCAGCGAAACATTGGAATTGATCAGACGCCACACATTGTCCTGATCCATGTACGGCAGAATCATGGCGGACCAGCCCAGACCACTGCCTCCATCATGCGCCGCCGGATAACCAAAAGGACTGACGGCAATCCAACCTGACGGCATGGTCCGATGGGTGTCGTGATAGTTGTGGAGCGCAAGGCCAATCTGTTTCAGATTGTTCTTGCACTGAGTTCTGCGCGCCGCTTCACGTGCCTGCTGAACGGCGGGCAGTAACAGTGCGACAAGGATGGCGATGATGGCAATGACAACCAGGAGCTCAATCAACGTAAATCCGCGCTGGCCGCGGGAAGGATACCGAGTCATTAATTTGTTCCCTCGAAACACAGGCAGCGGCGCATGGCACGCTCCTGAATGAATGATGTGCACTGCCAGTTGCATGGCTTGCAATTTTTAATTCTGGCAATGGAACAGTTTGCAACAGCGTCTTGCAATCTTCAGAGGTGCTGAAACGTGAGCGGACTCCGCCAGCCTCTGGGCCTACGGGATGGCTCTGCAGCAAACGCAAAACGCAGATAGAAAGGTCCGATTATTTTTGGACCGGGCTACTTAATGCCATGGCAGCAATCGCAGCAGCCCAGGACAGCTTAAACCGACTTGATACTCACAGCACGGTTCAACATCCTCAGACCGGCGAATGCTTAAGCCACAGGCGGGCCCCGGGCCAGACATGTCCGACTCACCAGCGTTCTGGACTTGTCGTCAATTGGAAGAAGCGAATCCGGAACAATCCCTTCGGACTCGACTTCAGGCACACTCAGGACAAAAGGAGTCTGCAGCCAGAACGTGAGACAAATCTGACACTCATCGTGCTGGTGGCCATGTTTTGGATCTGATGGCCCCGGAACATTCTGGGAATCCGCAGCCGCAGTCCGACGACTTCTGTGGGCCGCATGTAAATGACCACAACTACAGGAGGCACCACCGGATTCTACGCCAGGACCGGAATGCTCCAGTTCGTGCAGGGGCTTGGCCAGAACCGCACTGACCCCGATTGCCAGCAAAAGGGCAATTCGCAGACGGAGATCAGTTAGTAATTGGCTGCAAAACACAGGCATCTTCGCGTGAGAGAAAGGACCGGTTGCATGACATTATGCAGCTCGCCCCCCTGTTTCGGCAAGCCAAACCTTGCCGTTTGTCAGCAGAATGCCGCCATTGGAAGACGCGAATGACCGTGATTTTTCCGCCTTCGGGGTAGTCGACGGCAGGAATCTTATCGTGCTGCCCGTCTGGAACATCGCGGTGGGATGCGTTGCGGTTTTGGGATCTCGTACGCATATGGCGTTTTAGCCTGCAGGTCTGCGAGTAAATCGCCGGTGGCGCGTAAAGCACTGCCGCCGAAAGACATAAAAAGGCGTGTCATACCCGCAGGCTTTGAAGGCGACACCGCATGCGACGGGAATCTGCGTTGAAACCAACCGATGGCTTCGAGGGGGCCGCCGTTCTGCGATGACTGAGAGTGGATTAAGGCTTTCGAGTCCCGGAGATCAGCGTCCGGGGACACGATCAGCGTCCGGGGACACAGATCAGTGAGGAGCGTTTGGGGACACAGCACTGAGGAAGTCAACCAGCGGCTGGTTGAGAAAACGCTTTATGTGATAGAGACAGGCGGTGTGCGGCGATGCCGAAAGTCAACATGTCGTCGAAGTTGGTTCAGCCACTGCAATCAGGCTCTATGACACAATGTGACCTGCGTGATGCCATAGTGCTGTGTCCCCGTTCATGCGCGTTCATGCGGCTTATTTGATAGAGACCGGCGGTGTGCGGCGATGCCGAAAGTCAACATGTCGTCAAAGTTGGTTCAGCCACTGCAATCAGGCTCTATGACACAAT
>CAIQIE010000321.1 GCA_903871805.1 uncultured Planctomycetaceae bacterium
CATATCGGAAACGACAGCAACAACCAGAGTCGCTTAAATCGCCCCATACGAATTACCGGAAAGTTACGACGGAAAATAGGGCATACATCAACAAAAAAATCGGGATAGCCCCGATCATTGCTTGTCGTCAGACAACAGGCATCCACCTGCTCACTATCACGCAGAAATCGCAAAAGGTTCTGGGCCGGAGGAAACTGCTCCAGCGGAAACCAATGCACCACAGTCACTCGCACCCATAGTCTCCCTTGAGCAAGTCGATGTCGGAATCAGCAGGCAGTGGGCAGGAGCCGGCAGTCTCAACTCACCATTCATTTGAACGACAGTAGCCAGTGAGGATGCCCAGCCATTGCAGCATTCGTTTTACGACAACTTTCCCGCGGCGGAATACTCCCGGTCGGGGACGGTGGCGGTACAGAAAGCCCGGACGTTGTTCAGCAGGTATCGCTGCAGCTCGCTGCATCAAGTCGGGCAGCAGTTTGCGAAATGGCTTGTGCAGATACGGCGGCCAGTAGTGAAACACAAGGTCCGCAGCTTCACTCAGCTGAAGTCTGGTCTGCAGCACCCATGAGAACGCAAACTGCTCAAGAATGTGCAGCGAAGACACTTCGCAGAGCCGATCGGTGATGACAAGCACCTCGTCCAGCAGCGGCAAATCTGAGGGATGCAGGCCAATCACGCCTGCATTCCACATCCACGCCTCCGCAGAGATCCCCAGATCCTGAATTTCACTTTCGTTCTGCAGTAGCCGATGGAGTTCCTGATAGAGAGGGGTCCGCACTTCAGAGACTTTGCCCTCCTGAATATGCATGACGCTGCGACCCGGTCCAATTCGCTCCTGCAGAGTCTGCAAGCTGCCTCTGAACCACGTATCACCATCCAGCAGCACAACCGGATCGGTGCACTGATTCAACAGATGCTGCAAGGCCAGAATTTTCCGACGATGATTGAAATTCTTCGGCCCGCCCCATTCCCGCCACTGCTGCGGAGTCACCAGGTGCAACGTCACAGGCAGGTCGCGAAAAATGTCGGGCTCATCCGTGTAGATGACAATCTGAAAGGGAATTCCGGATCCCCCGCAGTGCAGGATGGAATGGACGGCGCAGATTACCTCCTGTTGGTGAAGCCCCTGTCCATAGGAAAGAAAAAGCAGTCGCAGCATTCCGGTTCGCGTTTCAGTCCATACAAAAAACAGCGGATATCAGCCTCTGCCCAACACACCGCGGCAGCTGCGGCGACAACAATTCGGTGGCTTGCCAAAATATCGGATTTATCGAGTACCGACTCATCGAGAGTCGCGGCAATTTCTGGCAACAAACACGTCAGGAAATCCGTCCCAGCCTCCGCTGATTTTTCCAGCGCTGCACCCGACGCCAGCCCAATTGTTCTGCCAGTACCTGCAACCGCCGCACTACTTTCCAGCCAAGGATGGGAGTCAGTAATTTTTGCCCCAGACCACCGCCCGGCAGTTTGTCGCTACCGCCCAATTCCGCAATCGCCGCTTCGGCTGCTGCCACCAGATCCGCATGTTGCGGATAAAATTGAAACAGCCAGTCCTGGAAGCGATCCGCGCAGATTTTACGGATTCTGGGGGAGTCTTCTGCATTCAGGAGACTCGCAGTTCCCAGCTGCGTCGTCCGCAACGCGGACTGCAATCCCCTGCGGGAATAGACACCACTTAGTGAGCCAATCACTCCCTTGCGATAACAGTACAAAGCGTCTGGGGCGTAACGCACACCGGCACTGTTTAAAAGCAAACGAATACTCAGATCAAAATCGTTGTTCAACGAAAGTTCTTCGCACCAGCCACCACACCGATTCCAGACATCTCGGGGAATCAACCAAAGCGGGGCGCCCATCATGCCTTCGTCTACCGTCAGGCAATCGACCAGCCATTCCAGCCCGCTGGAATAGTCCCGCTGCACATGTTCTTTTCTGGCCACGACAGTCCGAGGATCGTCTCGGAAATAGCCCCAATTGCACGAGGCCACATGACTCGGGTAGTTGGTGACGGCGTTGAACTGTGCTTCAAGATGTTCAGGATTCAGCAGATCGTCAGCATCCAAAAACTTCAGGAATCTTCCACGAGCCTGTCGACACCCAAAATTGGAGGCCGCCGATTGGCCGCTATTTGTCTGAGTAAAGAGCCGAATTCGCGAATCCTGAATAGCATTAACGACTGCAACAGTTTCGTCTGTAGATCCATCGTCCACAACGATCACTTCGAAATCACAAAAGCTCTGCAAGAGCAACGAGTCAAGAGTTTCAGCAATGTAGCGTTCCGCATTCCATGCTGGAATAATGATGGAAATTTGCACTGTGCTCATGTCTCTAACGGTCCTCAATTCACACACTTCTTCAACGTGGTCAAATACTTACCTGAGTAACGATGACAACAAATTCAGACAGGACAAATCCGATTTTCTGAACGCGGAGTAGGCAAATGCCAGGTGGCCTCCCCTGAAACCGATCGATAGTATTCTCCGGGCATGCTGCTTTTTTAATCGCCAGAGAGCAAGTTCGCGATCCACAGCACTCAATGGACATTCACTGTCTAGTAAAGACCGCATGGCCAGTTCATAGCCTCTCTCAAGGTAGACTTTCGCAGCATTTCCGATCCGGTACTCCTGCCCTTCATGCTTCCGCCACCATGTTAACGCCGGTTGCTGAAGCAGGATCGGATACACGGCGGCCACTCGCTGCCAAAACTCCAGATCTGCGAGTACGCCCCACTCCGGTCGAAAACCACCAAGCGATTCAAACACATCCCGGCGAATAATTGCCCCACCTGGACCACATCCAAAACAGCCACGCTGCAGAAAATGCCGTCGATATGACTCTTCCGGGGTCAGCAAGACAGGATAC
>CAIQIE010000322.1 GCA_903871805.1 uncultured Planctomycetaceae bacterium
CGCAGACGGACATCACCTGCCAAAGCCCGATGTTCCTTCGTCAGAATCACCGGATCGCAGCCCAGATCCTGCGGAGCATATTTTGCGGGGTCTTTCAGAAACTGCAGCCGATTCGCTTCTGAAACAAACTGGTAGCGAATTCCCTGATGAACGGTTTCATACTGGTCGCTTCCGAGTTTCAGGCTCCCCTTCTGCCGCAAATACACCGGGCAGAAGCCGTCCATACCCGTCTCGACGGAATTGAATGCCAACTCCTCTGTGCCACCCGTGGGTGTCGGCAACTCTCGGGGCCCCCCGCCGTTCGCCTGACCGGCCGACGGTGCAGAATTGGATCGCTCGGAGGGATTACCAGCCATGGCAGAATCTGACGTCCGGGCTGAGGGTTGTTTTTTGCGCCTCCCAGCCTCATCCAGCATTTTCAGATACGGAGTCCGGCCTTGACGGCCGACGCGGTGTTCCGTCTTGCCATCGGGGTAAATGATCACATCTGCCGGCACACCTCGAATACCAAACTGCGAGGCCAGAGCCACGTCTGTGCCGCTGTTTGCCCGAACGGCCGCGACATTGGTGCTGAGCGATTTTTGAACCCTGGCATCTGAGAAAACTTCTCGCTCCATTTGCACGCACGGCATACAGCCGGTTGTCCAGAAGTGAATCAGCACCGGGACGCCTTCCGAGGCCGCCCGCGCCTGAGCCTCGGCAACAGTTGAGTGCCAGCCACCCTGCTGCGCCATGCAGACTGTCGCCTGAACCAATACACAGCAGGCCATCAAGCTGGTTTGCCAAAGCATCACTCGTAAACTCCAGAAACCGCAGAAACTCTGGAACCATCAATCGTTCCTGACCAGCAAAAATACGGTGCGGCTGCCCTGACGGAATTCGGGAATCAGGAAATTCGTTCGCTGCACGGCGAATGCACGCGACCCGGCTGGCATAATTTGCCATCTCGACTCAGCTTACAGGGGCAAGCCCCATCTGAAACGCCAATCCGCCAACAGAAAACCCAGCAGCCCACGCATGACCAGCAGCGACAATCCACTGCAGGAACACGATCGGGTATTGTCAACATGGGTGAATCCTGCGGATCCTGATGGTTCACATGGCAGCCGAAACAGGCCTGTTCCAAAGCAAGGTTTCAGACAAAACGGCTGCAGTGAAACGTCCGCGAGTGTTTACAAGTCGGTGCAAACCCACAGTGACAGTCCTTGTGAAAGGGCTGTAACTGTGGTGGTTGCCGATTTCCGGAGGCAGGGCTTGTGTTCAGACAGTTGCCAGAGCCGCGACTGGAGGTTCATTTCTGCGAAGCAGTGCGATGATGGCTTCCACCAGCATGGCGACCCCCAGCACCAGCAGAAGAACGGCGATCCATGTGACGGGGTCACCCTTCTGCTCTCGCCGTGCCAGAATCATCGTCACCAGTGCCCAGGAACTCATGGTGTACATCAAAACGGCACCAAGACCAGTCACCAGGAATGTCCATGCCGCCCGGCGAGTTCTCCAGAGCCAGACTGTGACGGCGATCAGCGTCAACGCGGCCAGAAGTTGATTGCTGGCGCCGAACAGCCCCCAGAACTCCTGCCACAGCGGTTTACCGGATGAAGACTGACGAGTCACAAAGAACACGGGAGCGCCTGCTGTGATGATTGTTCCGACCCATCGCCCTGCAGTCGTCTTCCAGCCCAGAAGTTCCTGCAGGATCATGCGCCCAAGTCGCGTACAGACGTCCAGGGTATCATAGACGAAGGTGTTAAAGGCCATCAGGGCGAAGGCCAGCCCGACACCTCGGGGGATACCCACGAATTCCAGAAATGTGCTGATCCCATTGGCATAAATGAAGTTGGGGCTGGCTTTTGTCAGCTGCGAATCGATAGGAAGCAGCATCACGCAGCACAGCGAAACGATGGCCACCATAGCCTCCAGCAGCATTGCCCCGTAGCCGATGGTTCGAGCATTCTGTTCCGTCCGAAGTTGCTTGGAGGTGGTCCCCGAAGCGATCAACGAATGAAATCCGGAACACGCACCACAGGCGATGGTAATAAACAGAAATGGAAATAAGGGGCCGACTTTAGGGTCCACCCAGCCGCGAAACATGGGTTGTTGAATGGACTGCTCCCCGGTTAGCCCTCCGATGATCAGGCCGATGGCTCCGGCCCCAAGGGCTCCATACAGGAATAGACCACCCAGCTGTCCACGGGGTTGCAGCAACAGCCACATGGGAGTCACTGAGGCGAGTGCACAATAGACCAGAAGAAACACATCCCAGCCGCGAACCGCCAGAACAGCCGCGTCTTTGGGAGTCAGATTGGGATCCCACAATCGCACGATTTCGTCAACATTCAACGGGAACAGGGGACCAACAAGAATTGCCAGGATCACCAGCGGACTGAAGATCACAGTGGCAGACCACATGGACAGCTTACCGCTGCGAACCAGCAGCCCCATCACGATGGGAAGCACCAGATAAATCAGCGAGGACGTGGCCACTCCTCCGGACTGAACCAGCATCTGTGAACTGGAGTCTGCCTTAGCTTCTGTAACGGAGGCGTACGTTTTTCCGGACTGCAGATCCAGTGCACCGACGAACATGTTGGCCGTAATGTCCGTGAAGGCAACAACGATATAGACCAGCGCCATCCAGACGAAGATCAGAAACAGCATGTAGGCCCGCTGACTGATGTGAACGCGAACCACATCAATAATGGAATTCGCGCGATGCCGTATCGATGCCACCAACGCGGCAAAATCATGCACGCCGCCGATAAAAATGGAGCCGAACAGGATCCACAGCAGCGCTGGCAGCCAGCCGAAGGCAATTCCAGCCAGAATGGGCCCGACAATCGGGCCTGCCGCGGCAATGGCGGAAAAATGCTGGTTCAGCAACGGACCTGCATCACACGGAACGTAGTCTACGTCATCCTGCATTGAAACTGCTGGCGTTGGGACTTTGTCATTCAGTTCAAACAGCCGACTCAGCAACCTGCCGTATGTGAAGTAGGCGACCGTCAACAGAATTCCGGAAATGACAACGATGCCCAGCATTTCCATGGGAAATGACTCCTGCAAAATGCACGCACAGAACAGATTCTGAAAGTCCAACACCCAGTGTGGCTGATCTGCCAAATCTGCAGACAGAACAACTGGCACAGAACAACTGGCACTGCAACCTGTCAGGAAAACTATCGGAACCAGTGAGAGCGTCAACGATCACAGCCTGGCCACACAGGCGAGGTCACAGCAAAAAAAGATCTCTCGAGTCTACCTAAAATCGCCGAATCTGCCACGAGAATGCCGGAGAGGAAGGCCGGAACCCCGGAAGAATCTGCCGAATTTTGCGGATTCATCGCGATTGGTTGATCCAACGCTGTACAGAGTGTCAGGTTTGGCACGGACTCCGGTGGGGAAACTGTTCTCAGTAAAACACGCCCCGAACGCCATTTGCAAAAGACAAATCCTGCGAGCAAAACGGATCTCTGTCAGACGTGCATGTCGCCAAAAAACCGATAAACTACCGCCATGCGAGGGTGTGTCTGCCGGTTTTGAAGTTGCGAATTCGGCGTGGATACTAACCCGAAACGTCAGCGAGGAAATGCACAGACGATCAAAAGCCTACGTCAGGTGCGGTTCTCACTGGCGATTCGGGTTAGTATTTTTCAAGTGTTTTCCGGTTCAAAGCCAGGTAAATCGAACAGATCGCAACTTGAAAATCTTCCGATCCGGCTGATCAGAGTTGTTTCAGAGACGTGGAAAATACGGCTGAAAGGCCCTTTCTGAAAGCTTTCTGCCGATGGCTTTCTGACTATCACCTTCGCATAAAATCCAGGCATTTTTCTCGGCGGGGCTTCAACCCGGCCGGCGTAATCGATGCCCGGTTAAATCCAAAGCTGCAAATCCAAATCTTCTCAAATCCGAAGCGGGAACGGTGCTGCATTGAACGGGCATGGCACCGAAAAGAACTCCAGAAAATTGTCAAAGACTGTGGGAATCATGAAGACCGACGAATTGCGAGAAAAGTACCTGTCATTCTTCGAATCCAAAGGCTGTGTGCGACGTCCCAGTGACGTTTTGATTCCGAAGGATGACCCGACAGTCCTGTTTACTCCCGCGGGGATGAATCAGTTTAAGAACCAGTTTCTGGGCATCGGCCCCATCGACTTCACGGCAGCAACGACCAGCCAGAAGTGCCTTCGCACGGGAGATATTGGCAATGTGGGCATCACAGCCTATCACCACACGTTTTTTGAAATGCTGGGTAACTTCTCGTTCGGGGATTACTTCAAACGCGAAGCGATTCACTGGGCGTGGGAATTTCTGACCTCAAAAAAATGGCTGCAACTCGATGCCTCCCGACTGACCGTGACGGTCTACCTGGATGACGACGAGGCCTTCAATATCTGGAATCAGGAAATTGGACTGCCTGCTGATCGGATCAGTCGGTGCGACGAATCAGAAAATTTCTGGCCCGCGTCCTCACCTTCTCAGGGACCGGATGGCGTTTGCGGCCCCTGCTCCGAAATCTATTACCTCGCACCCGGCGCCACAAAGCCGGTCGAGATCTGGAATCTGGTCTTCACGCAATTCAATCGCGTGGGAAATCCACCAAACAATCTGGAACCCCTGCCCAAAAAGAATATCGATACCGGCATGGGGCTTGAACGGTGCGCCTCCTGCCTTCAGGGAGTGCTCAGTAACTTCGAAATCGACATTCTCAAACCCATGTGCATTGCCGCCGGCGACGCTCTGCGACTGAAGTATTCCTACGATGCAGCCCACGGGCGCGCCTGCCGACGTATTGCTGACCATGTGCGAGCCTGCACGTTTGCCATTCACGAAGGTGCGATTCCCGGTCCGGATAAAGCCAACTACATCGTGCGTCTGCTGCTGCGTCGCGCTGCCATGGAAGGCTATCTCCTCGGACAAAAAACGCCGTTCCTGCACAGCCTGGTCCCCGCAATTGTGGCCGGTATGAAATTTCCCTACCCGGAAATCACAGAAACCGTGGAAACCGTTTCCAATGTGATCAAGGCCGAAGAAGAACAGTTCCTGGATGTTGTTGACCGAGGACTTCCGCGGTTTGAAAAGCTGGCAGCAAAAGCAAAATCCACCGGCGTGATTTCCGGCGAAGCCGCTTTCGACCTGCATCAGACCTACGGATTTTTGATCGAACTGACAGAAACCCTCGCATCTCAGAACCAGCTGTCAGTGGATCGCGAAGGGTACGAAAAGGCCCGCCGACGACACGAAGCCACAAGTGGCAGCGGCGCGTTTGCAGATTCCGTGATGAGTGCCGGCCCGATTGATTCGCTGAAAAAACAGGGCGGCACAAAGTTCCTCGGATACGATTCACTGCACGCTGATTGTCGCGTCGTCGGCATTATTTCCGGCGGAGAACTGGTGTCCGAATTCACTGCGGCCGGCCATGAAGAGCCTGTCGGTGTGGCTCTGGATCGCAGTCCGTTCTACGGCGAATCCGGTGGTCAGGTCGGGGACACAGGCTCGCTGACTGCCGAAGGTTTTGAATTCAGCGTCGTCGATACTCAGAAGGATGGCGATCTCTGGATTCACGTCGGCCATCTGATTCGCGGTCGGCTGACTGAAGGCCAGATCGTGACGGCTCAGGTGGATGCAGAACGCCGCGCCGGCATCCGCAGGGCTCACTCCGCCACACATATTCTGCACCATGCACTGCACTGCACCGTCGGCAAAAATGCGACGCAGCGCGGTTCACGAGTCCAGAAGGACGAACTGCGATTCGACTTTGCTCACAACCAGGCACTGACGCAGGACGAAATCTATCAGGTCGAAGACATTATCAACGAATGCATCGCCAGTGGGGCTGCGGTGACCACGGAACTGCTGCCAGTTGAAGAAGCGCGAAAAAAGGGAGCGATGGCACTGTTCGGGGAAAAGTATCCCGACGAAGTGCGTGTCGTCACCATGGGCGACTTCAGCATCGAACTCTGCGGCGGAACGCATCTCTCCAATACCGGACAGGTGGGTTTGTGCCGAGTCGTGTCGGAAGAGCCTGTTGCCAAAGGTGTCCGTCGAATTACGGCGATCACCGGACCAGGGGCTCTGCAGAAAGGCCGGGAAACCGACGAACTTGTGGCTCGACTGCAGCGCCAGCTAAAAGCCCCGCAGGCGACAGAACTGCCAGGGCGTATTGACCTGCTGCAGAATGAAATCAAGACGCTGACAAAGCAAATCGCGGATCTGACAGCTGCCTCCGTCGCCGATGCACTCGAAGGAATTGTGGCAGATGCAAAAACAATTTCCGGGGTCCGCGTCGTCGCCAAAACGCTGCCGAACGTCAGTCGTGAAATCCTGCGAGACTATGCGGACCAGTTGCGGGAAAAGCATAGCCCGATTGCACTGATTCTTGGTGCAGAAATTGAAGGCAAAGTCGCTCTGATTGCCGCCGTCAGCAAGCCGCTGGTGAAAGAGAAAAATCTTCACGCAGGGAATGTCGTCAAGGCCGCTGCAGCCGTGGCAGGAGGTGCTGGTGGTGGTCGACCAGATATGGCAGAAGCTGGAGCAAAACTGATTGACAAACTGGATGACGCCGTCGCAGCAGCTGTCGCAGAATTCCAACGTCAGCTGGGCGGTTGAAAACGGAGCGTTTGCAAACGCCGGTTGGTGAACAGGTTCGTCAGAGGGTTGGTTTGCCGGTTCGTGAACGTGCCGGTATCGGCCAGCATCCAGCAGTAGCTCCTCTTCGTTTGCAGCCTCGCCGGCAATATCCTGCGAGGCTGCAGTCGTTTTTGTCACGGAAACGTGCTGGAATCCGGCGATTCAACCGCAGCCATATTGACTCCACTCTGTCTGTTCGTGAATAATTCCGGACACCGAAGAAGCCAGCTCAAAGGTCACCTGCAGTCTGCACACTGCCGCGCCAGCGGTCGCTGTCACCTGCGCACTTGTAACGGACATGATCGACCTTCCGGGCCCGGCTTTGCGGCGTCCCCTGTGGACATTCTGACCGCGGTACGAAAAGTACCATGGTTGAAATTTTTTGTGAATGCTCGATGGAGTGAGCGAATGAACCTGCTGCAGCGAATTATTCGATCAGACAGCCCAAAGCTGGAACGCCCGTTTCATGCGATGGTTGGGTACGCTCTGCAAAGAACGGGCTTTTCCAGCAAACTGCAGCTGCGTCGTTCGCGGTATACCGTCCCCTTCTTCCCCAAAAGCAATATGGCACTGACCTACTGGGTCAAGCCGGACGTCATCGATCGTGCGGAAGAATTTGCCTGCGAGTATCTGAAACCTGGGGCAACCATGGTGGATGTCGGAGCCAATATCGGGTGCGTCAGTGCGGCCTCCTCGCTGGCCGTCGGAGACAGCGGTCGCGTCTGTGCCATTGAGGCTCATCCGCAGACATTTCGAAATCTGCAGGAGACCATTCGGGTCAACGGTTTTACAAATGTCACAGCATTGAATGTGGCACTGGGATCCCGATCCGGCACAGTATGCTTTACGGACGAAAAACGGAAAGATGACAATAACCGAGTCTCTCTGACAGGAGCAACAGGAATTGAAGTCCCCTGTGTCACTCTGTCGGCTCTGCTGAAAGAGCAGAGTATTTCCCATGTCCATCTGATGAAACTGGACGTGGAAGGATTTGAGATGGAAGTTCTGCGCGGCGCCGTCGACGTGCTGTCCGCTGTCGACTGCCTGTATGTGGAAATCCTTGACCACACCCTTCGCAGATTTGGCAGTTCGGCCGAAGAACTGAAGTCCTTCCTCCGCAGCCATGGCTTTCAGTGTTTTCAGTTTCATGGCGACAGCAGCAATGCCGTCTGCTTTTCGCCACGAGTCTCGTCGGAACGCTGGAAAAGTCAATTGGTGCCGCTGGTGTAGTAGCGGGGCCAGTCCGGCACTGACGCACTGAGCCTGTCACTGTACCTCCCGGATAGCGTCAGATTTCCCCAACGTACTTTGACCTCGGTGACCCTGTTTTTGAACGTCGGCCAAAGCAGCCGTCCATTTCAAACTTCGCCCCGGCCCTTGCGACGGAAAATCGCTGAATGGCACAGTCCCAGGCGATTGAGCCAGTACAGCAGCATGACCCACAGCGTCAGCAAACCATACCGGGTGCTTCTGGAAAAGTTGATACTGCTGGCCTCTTTGAAATAACGAACGGGAACGGGAATATCCCCCAGACGGAAGTTGAAGAACACGGCCTGGGCCAGAAACTGGGTGTCAAAGACGAAGTCGTTGGAGTTTTCCTGCCATGGAACGGCCTCCAGGACGGAACGTCGATACGCACGAAATCCGCTGTGAAAATCCCCAAGATTCTGCCCCAGCATGATGTTTTCGAAAATTGTCAGGCAGCGATTGGCAATGTATTTCCATGCCGGCATCCCGCCTTCCAGAGCCTCAGCACGCGTACGAATCCGTGATCCCAGGATCACATCCACGTTACCAAGCCGAATCAGTTCGGCAGCAACTGGTATGACTCTACTGTCATACTGATAATCGGGATGGATCATCACCACGATATCCGCGCCGCGTTTCAGGGCTTCGGTGTAACAGGTCTTCTGATTTCCACCGTAGCCTGTGTTCTTTTCGTGGCGAATCACAGTCAGACCCAGCGACCGGGCCAGTTCGACAGTGTTGTCTCTGCTGCAGTCATCCACCAGAATAATTTCGTCGACTGTTCCCGGGGGAATATCGCGCAGTGTCCGTTCCAGGGTTGAGGCCGCATTGTAGGCGGGCATCACCGCGACGATGCGTGGTTTCGCTGGGGACTGGTCAGCAGCCGGTGGAGTTTGTGGAATCTGCGTCACGTGTTGGATATCCCGGGAATAACAATCATCTGGATTGTTCATGCCGCTGCAACAGCGTCAGCGCACCATGTTGCTCCAATATCGGCAGCGTCAGCAATCCGCCCCCCGCATTTTTCGCAGTGCTGTGACCAGTCTCTGAATTTCTTCCGGGGTGTTGTAATGCAAAGCCCCTGCGCGAATCGTACCTCCCGGTTCAAGTCCGGCCGTTTCCGTAAACGGCAAGGCATAGTGGTTGCCGCACCAGACATAGACCCCCTGCTCCGCCAGCAGCGTCGCCGCCTCGCGCGGTGTGCAATCCGGAAAGGTCCACGAAAATGTCGCCACGCGTTCTGAAAGACGAGCACGGTCCTGAATTCCATGAATCCGAATCCCGGGCACCGTCTGCAGCCCGACCAGCATCTGTACCGACAGCTGCTGCTCGTACTTCTGCAATTCCGCAAAAACACGATCCAGTTTGCCCGATCGGGACGTGTCGGCGGGTTCAGACGTGGCCGGCAGCAAATCCGCCAGTGAAGCGATGTATTCTACAGCGGCCGCCGTTCCGGCAATGGCCTCATGAGACTGAGTTCCTGTCATCCACAGTCCCGGCAGGACGTCTGGTGAAGGACGCAGTTTGTAGGGGCGAATACTTTCCAGCAGAGATCGACGTCCATAGAGAATTCCTTCGTGCGGACCAAAGAACTTGTACGCCGAACATGCGAGAAAATCACAATTCAGGTCGTTGACATTCAACCGACCATGGGGAGCGTAATGGACCGCATCCACAAAGGTGAATGCCGAAACTTCATGGGCCATTGCGATCATCTGTTTCACTGGATTAATTGTGCCTGTGGCATTGGATGCCATGCCAACGGCCACCAGTCTCGTGCGCTCTGACAACTTCTGACGATAATCCTCCAGGTTCAGCGTCCAGTCTTCCGGATGCAGGTCCACATGCCTGACGATCACACCGGCATCACGAGCAGCCAGGACCCACGGAGACACGTTGGCATCATGATCGAGCCGTGTCACCACAATTTCATCGCCGGGCTTCCATGTTCTGCCAAGGGCCCTGCTGAGCTGCAGAGTCAGACTGGTCATATTGGGGCCGAAGATGACACAGTCCGCATCCTCTGTGCCAAGGAAGTCGCCCACAATTCTGTGTGCCTCGGTCAGGATCCGATCCGACTCCTTCGCTGTCGCAAACACGGCCCCACGGTTGCAGTTGCAGTACCGCAGATAAGAGCTGATGGCTTGCACAACAGATTCCGGCACCTGACTTCCGGCGGGCCCGTCAAAGATCGCCACCGGACGGCCATCCTGCTGGCGCGAAAGTCCCGGGAACTGCTGACGAATTGCTTCGATCGGCCACGATGGGCAACTGCTGGAACTCATAAAGGATTCAGACTGCGAGTAAAGAGACCGAAGTTCACAGGAGTCAATCACGCTCCGTGAAAAGACAACTCCGAGATCCCCTGCCCCGCGCACGGAACCCCGGCAACCGTCGTACCATAACAGCCAGTTCGGAGCAGTCCAGCGATTGGCAGTCGGCAGCAATCAACACCAAACCCACGCACCCAGATTGAGAAGTGCCAGAAAATATTCGCTATCGGCCGTCCATGATTCCCGCAGCCTGCTGCCCTACTTTGCGCCTTCGCGTCTTTGCGTGAGACATCGTTTGCACGCAAAGACGCCAAGTCGCAAAGGAAACGACAAACCAGACCCACACAACCAGATTGAAGGGTGCCAGAAAATATTCGCTATCGGCCATCAATGATTCCTGCAGCCTGCTGCCCTACTTTGCGCCTTCGCGTCTTTGCGTGAGACATCGTTTGCACGCAAAGACGCCAAGTCGCAAAGGAAACGACAAAC
>CAIQIE010000323.1 GCA_903871805.1 uncultured Planctomycetaceae bacterium
GGGTGAGAAGAAACCGGCAAACTTGAGAGGAGAGAAAGAGAGGAGCTTTGAACTGCAGGAATCTCAGTTCGAGTGATTCGAAGGTTAGTGCGAATCGGCAAAACAGGTCAAGAGGGAATTCCGGTCGGAATTTTTGGCGGGTGCATGTTCCGGGAGCCGGGGCCGGTGAGCGAATGCCAGCACCTGAGTCTGTAGCGGATCTTTCCCCCTGAACAACGCCGAAAAGCCAGTGAGTTCAAGCCTGGAAAGGTCGAGCGCGATCCCTGAACCCGATCAGAGCACTGCCCAACGCTGTTCCGCCCAGGTGAGCACTTCGGATCAGAACATCACACCGATTCGCCTGAGTCAACACGACATCCTCACTCGTGACCAACGTGCTTTCAAGAGGCCAAAACACGTGAACCATACGTCCCGGAACTCGCCTGGACCGTCAAACGGCGGGTGGATGGCATATTGGCCCCATATTTACGGTCCCATATTTACGGTCCCATATTTACGGTTTTAATCCTGCCATCAAGAACTCAACCGTGAGGCGTTACACAATGAAAGCAACCAAAGACGGTGAAGTCTGAAGGGTTCGTGGTCAACAACGACGAAACACCAGCCTGCCATTACGTGGCAGCGAGCAGCGTGTCCAGCAAACGCTTGCGACCGAGGAAATGCTGGCACAGCCAGATGAGAAATTGCCGGGTTGCCGGATCGCCTGCGTAGACGGGAGTAACGTCTCGCGCAGTCCACCACTGGTCAATCACTCCAATGGCTTGTGGCATCGTAAGCGGAACCTGAAAACGTTTTGCATCTGTCACAATATGCAGAAACTCTGCCAGGACCTGTGGCGCAAGTGCCAAAGTATCTCCAGCCACAACGAGTTCGCCGAGCCTGGTTCGGGCAGCGAGATGATCGGGGTGCTCCTGAACTTCGAATGCAACCAGAAATCCAGTGTCGAGTCCGTGGATCATTGTTCTGACTCCAGCATCTCGCCAAAGAGATCGTCCGACAGATCCCTTGAATCCAACAAACCGCCAAGGCGAATTGGAGCGATGTCGAGAACGCTGTGTGAAGTTCGCTGCAGATCCTGTGCCGCGATCACATCCAGTTGTCGTGCAAGAAACTGAAAGAGTTCATACTTCTGCTCTTTCGGCAGCGTACTAACTGCATGTTCAATTTCGTCGAGCGTTGTCATGAGTTCTCCCCTGATACTCTTCTGATTCGGTCATCACTTAAATCGAGTCCTGTTTTTCGTCGGTCAATGAGTTCGTAAATCTTCACAAATCGACTTGTCTCGGATCAACTGCAAAGCCAGTGTTTTTGTCGTTCCATTGCAGACTCGGGATTTGGGCGTGAAGTTCGGTATCCTGAACAAGACGGCGTTTGGCTGATGTGTTTATCGTGACTTCGTGGTTACAAGCCAATCCCCTTTTTTCTCGCCAATACGCCGTCTACCCCGCGTTTTTCTTCGCCTTCTTTGGGGAAGTCCACTACGAAGTCTTTGTCCCGGCGCAAGCTCGCGAACTGGTTCGGCGAATCGAATTCCACCACACCCCACACCCCAGGCACGGTAGCTGGCTGAACATCGCGGAGAATGAATTGAGTTTTTGACTCGTCAACGCACCCACGGCCGCCGCTTCTCGGATGAGCAAACTCTTCGCGAAGAAACCGCTGCCAGGTCCGCAGAAGTCAACACCAGCCAGCGCGGCGTCGACTGCCAAATGAAAATCGACGACGCCGCGAACAAACTCAAATCCATCTACCCACGGCCTTTGATGTAACACGTGAGCGATGTAACACGGGTGCAACACGGGTGCCACCCATCTGTGTGCTCTTTGCATTTCGCCGCGTCAGCCTGCAGGTTTGCCAGAAAAGAGCTGGTGGCAAGTACCACTCCGCTATTGAAGCTGGTCCGAAAACGTGAACCAATCCTGACGAGGTTGCTGGCAACGCGGAACAGCACGAATCACGTGTCTACCGGCATCGCCATCGAAGCAGAGCACAC
>CAIQIE010000324.1 GCA_903871805.1 uncultured Planctomycetaceae bacterium
CCAGAACCAGGCCTGAGCCGAATGATCCGCCGGTAGATGTTCCAGTTGAATCTCGCGTCGGGCGTAGAGTCCTTCGGCGACTCCCTCGGCCTGATCCAGTTGATCCAGGCACTCCGCATCCACACGGTACAGTTCTCCTTCGACCGGGAGTCCGGCAGGCCAATCGACCAGACCAGGGTAGGAGCCCAGGTGGAAGATTCGGTACAGCGGTTTGGTAACTGCCGGTCCGGAGAAGTCGGCGCGTTTCATCAGCCAATGCAGGGCGTAGCCACGTTTCAGGGAGCCGTAAACAAAAACCAGTTGCGACATGGGTGGGAGACTTTGAGAGGAATTCGGGGGAATTGAATCGGGAAATACCCTGTGTTGCCTGTTCGCATGAGATTGGCTGCCAATAATCAGAGTGGATGACATTGGCATCCAGCGAATATCCACATGTCTGCAAATTTTACGTAATGCGAGTCGCCGGAGAAGAGACCGCCGGCGAATGGAGTGCGTAGAATTTGGCAGAAGCTTTGATCCTGAAGGCCGTGGTGTTGCAAATCCGGCAACAGGATCTGTTCCGAAACGTTTCTGACCAGAAAAGAACTGCTTATGAGTACCGGTGAATTGCCACGAACTCTGGCTGAGCTGAAAGCCAGCGGCTGGAAGTCACGATCGGTGAAACAGGAGATTCAGCAGAATTTCCAGAAGCTTCTGGGGGCAGGCGAAGAGTTGTTTCCCGGGATGGTGGGTTATGAGAACACGGTCGTTCCAGAAATCAGTCTGGCCTTGCTGGCTGGACATGACATTCTGTTTCTGGGTGAAAAGGGGCAGGGAAAAAGTCGTATGATGCGACTGTTGCCTCGTTTTCTGGACCCGGTCATACCTTATCTGGACCTGCCGGGTTGCCCTGTGCATGAGGATCCTTACAACCCGATCACAAGTCAGGGGCGTCGATATCTTGAAGAGGTTCCGGAAGACAGTATTAAGATCCTGTGGTGGCCTCGTGAGCAGCGCTATGCAGAGCGGTTGGCGCCGGGGACAAAGTTTGCGGACATCATTGGCGAAATTGATCCTGCGAAGCTGGCGGGCGGAACCAGCATGTCCGCCGAAGAGGCGCTGCACTTTGGCTTGATTCCCAGGATGCATCGTGGAATCTTCGCAATGAATGAGTTACCTGAGCTGGACGAACTGGTTCAGGTGGGGCTGTTCAATATTCTGGAAGAGCGCGACGTGCAGATTCGGGGCTACCCCATTCAGTTTGATCTGGACGTGATGATTCTGTTCTCCGCGAATCCCTCGACCTACAACCGCAGTGGTAAGGTCATACCGCAGTTGAAGGACCGGATTGGCAGTTTGATACAGACGCATTATCCGACAGAGCGCGACGCCGGGATCCGGATCATGGAGCAGGAGTGTGAGATTGATCTGGGCGGGGACTTCCCGGTAGTGGTTCCATGGTTTATGAAGCAGATCATCGAGGAGATCAGTCGAAAAGCGCGTCGAAGCCGCTACATCGACCAACAATCCGGCGTCAGTGCGCGTTTCAGTATTGCGAACTACCAGACGATGATTGCCAGTGCCCGCCGTCGCGGTGCGGTGCTGGTAGAAAAGCCCGCTGTACCTCGGATCAGCGACCTTGGTCATCTGTATTCGTCGTCACTGGGTAAGCTGGAAGTGGATCTGATGAGTAGTCATCAGATGAGTGAAAAGCAGGTCCTGGACAGCGTCGTGGCCGAAGCGATTCGGGCTGTTTTCGAGGAGTATGTGGAGCAGCACGGTCTGGACGAGATCTCGAAGATCTTTGCAAAGGGCGTCAGGATTGAGATTGGTGATATGCTGCCCAGTTCTCACTACGAATCGTTGCTGAAGCGAGTACCTCCGGTATGGGACAAGGCCTTTGAGGTAAATGCCTCAGAGAACGCTGCCATGCGAGCATCCTGTGTGGAGTTTGTGCTGGCGGGGCTGTATTCCACGGAGAAGATCAGCAGATCACAGCGGCATGGGATCGTGACTTACGACATCTGAATGATGTCGGGCCGCATTCTGCAACAGAAAAAAGCCGAACCGTTCATCGCGATTTGAAATCGCCTGAACGGTTCGGCTTTTTAATTCACAATCAATACGGTGTGAACCAGTCTGTCAGTGCCCTGCAACGGCAGCGACACTTTCCAGAAATCCCTGCAGCTGGCGACTTCGCACGGGGTGCTGCAATTTCCGAACGGCCTTGGCTTCGATTTGTCGTACGCGTTCGCGGGTGACTTTGAAGATTCGTCCTACCTCTTCAAGCGTGTAGGTGTAGCCATCTCCCAGCCCGTACCGTAGTTTGATGATTTCGCGTTCACGGTAGGTAAGAGTTTTTAGAACCGTATCAATTTTATCTTTGAGCATCTCTGATGCGGCATTGCTGACTGGGCTGTCGTTGCCACGATCTTCAAGAAAGTCTCCAAACGCGCTGTCATCACCTTCGCCGATGGGCTTATCAAGGCTGACGGGCTGTCGGGAAATCCTCATGACGCGTCGCGCTTCCTCGATCGGTACGCCGGCGGCTTCGGCCATTTCTTCAACGGTTGGTTCTCGGCCGATTTCCTGCAGCAGGACGCGAGCGGCGGCCCGCAGCCTGGTCATGGCTTCGATCATATGAACAGGAACGCGGATCGTGCGTGCCTGGTCTGCGATTGCGCGAGTGATCGCCTGGCGAATCCACCATGTGGCGTACGTGGAGAACTTATAGCCGCGACGGTACTCGTACTTATCAACCGCTCGCATCAGGCCGGTGTTACCTTCCTGAATCAGATCGAGAAACGTGAGTCCACGGTTGCGGTATTTTTTAGCGATAGAGACTACCAGACGCAGATTGCCGCCTGAAAGATCCCGCATCGCCTTGTCATATTCATTATGTCGCTGCACGATGATACGAACACGTGCTGCCATCGACCCTGGTGTTTCTCTGGTCAGTTCAATAAGCTCATCGAGTTCCTTCCGGAGGTGTCGGCTTTCATCAATGGCGGAGGTCAGGTTTCGCAGGCTATCAACCTGTTCCTGAAGTTCAGTCATACGAGCGGAGATCTGTTCCAGGCGTTTCATGCATGGCTGCAGTCTCTGTGTTCGCAGGCTGAGTTCTTCAAGGAGAGTCACACAGCGACGCCGGCGTTCAGCGACTCGATGCTGCAGTGCCGACTGTTCTTCTTCGGAGAGGCGCCCGGAGCGAAGGGCGAGATAGTCCTCTGAATCACGCTTGCGAATGTTCTCTATAGTGGACAGATTGATGGGCATACGTCCAAGAATCTGTTCCTTCTCGAGACTTTCTGTCATGGACACTTTGATGGTGCGATCAAACGGCAGTTCGCCGCGATAAACACGTACCAGAGTCTCGTGACAGTAGTTGAGGGCAAATTCTGTGGAAAGCAGGGCGCGTCGGAAACGCCGTCGAGTGACCTCGATTTGCTTGGCTAGGAAAATCTCTTCTTCGCGTGACAGCAGAGGAATTTCCCCCATCTGACTGAGGTAGACGCGGATGGGATCTTCGCCGCCGCGACCCTCGTCATCGATGCGAATTTCCTGCTTCCGCTTCTTTCTTGAAGCAAGCGGGACAGAGTGGCCCTGTATCTCCGGATCGGGCAACAGCGGAATGTTCAGTTCCTCGAGAAAGATAATGAGATTATCGAGGTGCTGTGGATCTGTGGCTTCGTCCGGAAGGTAGGAGTTCACCTGGGAAAAAGTCAGGTGTCCCTGCTTCATTCCGGCCTTAACCAGATTCCGAAGGCCTTCATCGAGATACTTCATGGTTTATGACTCCGAGCAGCTTGTGTGCTTCCGTGGACGAGTTCCTGTGGGCAGGGGACGCGTTGCCGGGAGCGATTCTTTTGTATTACGACATTATTTGAAAGACGAAGGATTTCCCATTTGACTTTTACGAAACTGCTGCAACCGGCGAAGAGCGTTGCGTGTTTCTTCATTAAGTTCGTTCGCGGATTTGTCGGTCGAAGCGAGCAACTGGCGGGACAATTGTCCGGCCTGTTTTTCGCGTTTCTCCAGAAGAGGTCCAAGGACCCGTTCCAGATGGGGCGGGAAGGTGGAAGACGAGTCCTCCGGTTTCCTGCCTTCCGACATCAGACGAAAGATTCCTTTTTCTTCAGCAGAGTCGACTATTGCATTGATCAGGCTGAGAAGTTCAGAGTCTGAATCAGATGCGATAATCAGTCTGCCAAGTTCCGGCAGTTCTCCTTCTTCCTTCCAGAGATCTATACACAGAGCCAGCAGACGCTGATGGCGTGTGTTTTCGAAATCATCCGGGCCGACGTGGTGTCGGATCAGATCAATGGTCTCAGGACAGGTCAGGATGATCTCCAGCAGTTCCCGTTCCGCCTTTTCGATGGCGTTTTCCGGGCGAGCCGGGATTTTTCCTGCCTTTGCGTCCTGCGGTCTTCTCAGAACCACCTTTTTCTGCGAAGCGTTCCTCAACTCACTCAACTGCTGGCGGGCAATCCGCTCATCCACCTGGACTCGCCAGCAAACATTGCGAAGGATCAGATCTTCACGAATGCTTCCCGCCAGCCCCGGGGCCGAGGACAGAAACTCCAGCATTTGTCCCATCACCTGCTGGCGACCCGAAACAGAATTTGTTCCTGTTCGCTTCAGAACGGCCTGCAGCTTAAACTCCCATGCTTCCGACGCTGACTCGGTCAGACGCAGGAAATCCTCTCGACTGTGTTCCTCAAGATAGTCCGCAGGATCCTTCCCTGACGGAACATTCAGAATACGCAGATCCAGATCCTGTGCGATGAATTGCGATATTGAGCGTTCTGCAGCGCGTTGCCCTGCATCATCACTGTCGAACACCAGCACCACTCGAGGTGCAAAACGTCGCAACACCCGCACATGATCTTCTGTCAATGCCGTCCCCAGGGTTGCCACCGCGTTGGTGACCCCGGCCTGATGACAGGCAATGCAGTCCATGTAGCCCTCAACTATGATCGCGCAGCCCTGTCTGCGAATGGATTCTCTTGCTCGATCGAACGAATACATCATTCGACGCTTCTGGAAAATCGCACTCTCCTGACTGTTCCAGTATTTCCCTCGATTCTGGTCGTTGCGTCCGGGCAACACACGTCCCCCAAACGCCACGATTTTTCCATTCTCGTTGAAAATCGGGAAAATCAGTCGATCCGCCAGGTCCATTGGCGAATATCCCTGACCATCATCTCGCTCTCGAATCAACCCCGCCGCAACCAGCTGAGCCGGTGTGTAACGCCCCCGAGCTCTCTCCTGGAACCAGTAACGATCTTCCGGATGGTATCCCAGCCTGAAGTTTCTGACCGTTTCTTCTGACAGTTTACGTTTGGCAACATACTCCCTTGCGTGCTCTGCATTTCGGCCGGTCTGCAGTGCCTGATGCATCAGATTTGCTGCCCACTCGACAACCTCCAGAGTGTCCGCCTTACTGGGACCACCACCTGGCTGTTCCTGTCGATGTTTCTTTGGAATCTCCAGCCTCGCTCTGCGTGCCAGACTTTCCATGGCTTCCGGGAAGGAAACCTTTTCTATATTCATCACCCAGCGGAAGCAGTCGCCCCCTTCGTCGCAAACCCAGCAGCGATATGACTGTCGATCCGGGTACACGAAAAAAGACGGATTATGGTCGTCATGAAACGGACACAACCCTAAGTACTGCCGACCGCCATGCTGTGGTTTGAGTGCCACAATTTCGGAAACCAGATCGACCAGATTGGTGCTGGATCGGACGAGCTCCTTGAAGTCATCACCCGTTCCCTGCACTGGTCTGCTCCACCTGTACCGATACCAGCGTCAAGGCTTCGAAAAAAACGAAATCCTCTTCTGCTGTCGGATTTGAACTAAGGACAACCCCAAAACGATAACCTCGTTCCCGGCGCAGCCTTAACCACGTCGCAACTGAAGTCTCTATTCCGGGGGTGAAGTGCAGCGGGAGATCTCTTTCTGCTCGACCGCTGATTTCGTGGGCTTTGACGCTGGGAGAGTACTTCCTGACCCTCATGTTCTTAGCCCGACAATTTTAACCAGGATCCCTTCCCGGTCAAGGAGTTCGGTGAATCTGGAATACTGAAACCCGCACTTCTACAGTTGAAATCCGGAGAACGTTGCAGGTCTTCGCTCCGGAATTTTTCTCTGCTATCCGGGCTGTTTACCTGACCTGAGCCATACACTTCCGTGGCACAGCTTCCCTCAGATCACCAGCAGTCTTCCACTGAATTCTGTTTCCTCAGGAAACCCTGCGAATTCGTAAAATCCCCTTGCCCCACAGCGAATCAATCTCCTGCTGTGTGGGATCCCGATGCAGATGCCCCGGCGCGCGGGGCACCCACTTTCCAGGCTGCTCAGCCGCAGCACGCGACCACCGTGATCACAGAATATTGCCCTGGTCTGTCTGACAAAGACCAATCCTGTTTGTGGATTGGCTGGCCACCGGAGCCTGCATACTTAGCACGAGGCAAGGATCTCATGCCGATAGGACCGTTTTGCGATCAGGTCGTCGAAGGAGCGTCAGACTGTCTGTCCGTAAGTGTTCCGGAGGGCAGTTGCTGCCAGTCAATCTGTGGCGCGTCTGCCCAGAGTTGTTCCAATTTGTATAGGGCACGTCCATCTGGAGTGAACACATGCAGTACGACATCACCGTAGTCCACAAGAATCCAATTGCCCTCTGTGCGGTAACCCTCGATGCTAATGCGACGATTGCCATCTTCATGCTTTAACTTGCGGTTCACTTCATCCGCGATCGCGTGCATCTGACGCTGACTGCTTCCCGTGGCGATGACGAAAAAGTCCACGATTGAGGTGATGTGCGTCAGGTCGAGAACCACGATGTTCTGTCCCCGCAACTGATCCGCAATATGAGCCGCTGTCACGGCATTCGCCAGACTGTTTTCATAAAGCGCTTTGGAACGTGGTGCAGCCGACGACAGCCCTGCAGAAATGGCAGCGATCGTATCACCGGTTCGGGATGGAGTATTCATTGAGATTCACGCGGGGCTGAGGTTCAGTGGAAAACACCATAGTTTACGCATTCCACTCGCCGGAAACAATCGGCCATGTGTCCGTTCTGATGGCTTTCCCGATGCTCCGCCACTCAACCGCTGCTTTTCTTTCGCTGATCGACACAGGACTTTGCCTTACGGAGTGTCCTTCGGCGTCGTATCCGGGGCTTTTGAATTCAGCAGTCGAAATGGATTTCCCTGACCGCCCGCGGCAATTCTGGCGTCGCGCCACCTCACGACGATGTCCGGCTGGTCTGCAAAAATACCGTCCACACCGGCATCGACCGTCAACCATTCCAGCAGTGTTTCCGGGTTATCAACGAACTCCGGCATGGCGTCCGCGCGAAATGTCCAGACATGCACCTGCAGTCCCTCGCTGTGCGCCACAGAAACCACGTCACTGATTTTTGGGTCTCCTTCCGGTGTCGTGCCCGTAACGACCAGTGTGAGCAGCGCCCCTATTCCGTCACAGAATCCGGCAGCCTCCCGAATCTTTTCAGGTGTCGGGGCTTTCCCCACCAGCCAGATCAAAGGCAGGGGACTTTTCAACTCATTCCGGATTCGCCGCACTTCCGATTCTTCAAAACACTGCACAAAGACGGGCGCATCGGCAGAGTCATAGCCGTACTTTTTGAGGATCGAAAGGATGATTGTTGAAGCATCCATGCCCGCTTCCCGATGACGCACCGGATCTTTAATCTCGACGTAAACTCCGGTATTGCGCCCCCGTGTGCGATTCATTCCCTGGATCAGCTGCAGATGTTCCTCCAGTGTCGAAATCCGAAAACTGCCCTGCTCCAACGGAAATCGCGTTGTCGAATTCTTCCAGGCTCGTCCCGGTGATCTCCGCTCCGTGAGACGCAGCGTCCGCAATTCACTCAACGAAAAATCCATCACGTACCAATGTCCGTCGGCCCGCTTTCGGTCCGCGTACAATTCTGCCACGTTGGTGATGTCATCGAGTGTCAGGTCATGCAGGACGACGGGAATGCCATCCTTCGATAAGACACAGTCCTGCTCCAGATACTCAGCCCCCATCATGTAAGCCATCACGGCCGCTTCCGTCGTGTGCTCTGGCAGATATCCGGACGCTCCACGGTGGGCAATCACAACGGGAGCCGTTGCTGACTGATCCAGAAGCGTAATTCCGGCAGGCGCCGCGTCTGAAACCTGACCGGAACAACTTTGACCCGAAAACCATGACAGCAGGCAAAACAGACTCATGTACCGCACCCAGCTTTGATTTCGAGGACCGATCTTTCCAGGCGATGGAACGCTGATTCTCAGGCGTTTCGACAAACCGGATCCGCTCTCAGACCCACCTGTTTTGTTGTCACACATGTCCCGGGTCCCACTTTCTAACGCGTGCTGCACTCAATTGAAAATCTGTGTACCTGTCGTGATCCGGCGAGATCAGGGCTTAAGTTCCACCGGGATCCATGTTGAGGGATTCCAGGTGACAGGAAAGTCGTCCCCGATGCTCAGCGGAAGCTCGCCCAGCTCCGTGTCGTGGACCACGCAGTAAAACCCGATCATTCCTGTTTCAGGAACCTGTTCATACCCCGGGATCTGACTTCCCGGAACCCAGAGCGAAACTTTATAGCCGTCCTCGACCACCTGACTCTCCACTCGACACTTTTTTGCATCCGGAGCATATCGGCCCACGCGTTGCTGAGCGATTTCAGTGAAGCGCACGGTGGCCACGTCTTCAGCGTCATCGTCCGCAACCATCACCGAGATTGACGTGCAGTATTCCGTGGCGCGCTGGACATTGGCCGTGTGACGAGTATCCACCAGAAACTGGATCCAGTCAGAATGCACAGGGTCCGACCAGCGACCTGCCGCGGCATTCGATTTCCCCCGCAGCCGCAGTTCCATTCCCAGACCGTCCGGGTTCCAGGCCATTCGAAGATTCATATGGGCCGAACGAGAATTCAGCTGCGATGGAATGAACAACGAACAGGACTCAGGCAACGACAGCATCCCACGCTTCTTTCCGGGCATGTCATCCAGTCGCGGAATCTGCAGCGAGTACTGAAACAGAAACGATGGTGGTACTATGTGATTCATACAATCTTTCCGAATGACTTGTTTCAGGCTCAGGGCCTGCGGTTGGCAGTTCCATTCCTGCAGAGATGCGTTATTGGCGATTCCTCGATGCCCAAAAGTTGCAGCCATGTCCAAACGGGACACAATCGCGGCTGAACGAGGCATTGAACTGCGGCATCCCCACACCGCTCGCAGTGTGCTTTGGCTTGCCGTTACACTCCCGACCCCTTCAGCTGTGAGCGATACCACTCTATTGTGCGATCCAGCCCGGTCGCCAGCGGGAACTGCGGGGTCCAGTTCAGCAATTGCTTTGCCCGAGTAATATCGGGGCAGCGTTTCCTTGGGTCATCCGTTGGAAGCGGACAGAACACGATGCGCGAGACGCTGCCAGTGGCCCGAATGACCGACTCGGCAAGCTCGAGCATGGTGTTCTCCACAGGGTTGCCGATATTGACCGGCCCCGTATGCTCGTTCTGGTCCATCAGACGCAGCATGCCCTCGATGAGGTCGTCAACATAGCAAAAGGATCGCGTCTGAAGTCCATCACCGTAAATAGTCAGGGGCCTGCCCTGCAGGGCCTGCATAATAAAATTGGACACCACGCGACCATCATCCGGGGCCATCCGGGGCCCATAAGTATTGAAGATTCGAATGATTCGAATCTCTGTTCCGTGTGATGCGTGATAGTTCATCATCAGCGATTCTGCCATCCGCTTGCCTTCGTCGTAACAGCTGCGTGGCCCGATTGGATTTACGTGCCCCCAATAGTCTTCGCTCTGCGGATGAACTTCCGGATCCCCATAAACTTCCGATGTCGATGCATGTAGAATTCTGGCTCCGCAGCGGCGTGCCAGCCCCATCATGTTGACCATACCAACTGTGGACGTCTTGATCGTCTTGATGGGATTGAACTGGTATGCCTGCGGTGATGCGGGACAGGCCAGATTAAAGATTCGGTCCGCTTCCACATACAACGGATGTACGATGTCGTGGCGAATCAGCTCAAATCGTGGATTGCCCAGCAGATGACGGATATTGGATTTTTTTCCTGTGAAGAAGTTATCCACACACATCACATCGTCACCCCGGGCAATCAGCCGATCGCACAGATGACTGCCCAGAAACCCGGCTCCACCAGTTACCAGTACCGTTGCCATTTCACTTTCTCCGAAAAATCTTAGCGCCTTTCAGACCGGAGCTGCACTACGTCTGCGTACCTGCCCCCGCGTTTCCGGATTCCGCAGCCCTGCTCAGTGCCTGCTCCAGTCTGCGAATCACACGCTCACGTCCCAGAAGCTCCAGAGACCGAAACAGATCGGCGCCCTGAGCTTTTCCGGTGACACACAGTCGCAGGGCAGGAAAGATATCGCCCGCTTTAATTCCCCGCTCTGTGGTGAAGGCCTGCAGCAGGTCGTGCAGTGGACCGGCGAGAAACTCTGGAATCGACTGCAGCTGAATTTTCAGCAGGCCAAGATTTTGCCGCGTTGCTTCTGACTTCGACACGCGTTTTTCAAAATTCTTTGCGTCGATCGACAATAACTCGTCCGCAACAAAAAACTCGTCTGCCTGAAAAATATCACCAAAGACCCGCAGCCGATCCCCCGTCAGATCGACCACTTGAGCCACGTAGGCTCGTGTCTCCGGATCGTCCACTGTTTTAATCAGACCCGCAGCCTTCAGGAACGACAGACATCCATCAAGTTTTTCTGCAGCCGACAGTTGACTCATCCAGTGGGACTGAAAACTGATCAGCTTGTCGGGGTCCAGCCCCGCCGGACTGCGAATCACTCGCTCCAGCGAAAATTTTTGCTGCATCTCTTCCCGAGACAGGATTTCTGTCTGGTCATCGTATGACCAGCCAATCCGCACCAGTGCGTTCAGGATGCCCGCCGGAAGAAATCCCACCTGCTGATAATAAGCCACCATCACGGGCGACAGCGAGTCTGAGGATGCGTCAAATCCCAGGCGACTTAAGACAGAATCCCCCAGCTCAAACAGCTTCTGAAACTGCGGATTTTTGCGATAGGCCGCGATCTTTCGCTTGCTGATTTTTTCCTTGCTGCCGGGTGCGGCCACGTAGGGAATATGCGCCCATTCCGGAGTCGAATTGCCAAGGGCTCTATGCAGCAGAACCTGAATCGGTGTATTCGAGAGATGTTCTTCCGCACGAATGACATGCGAGATCTCCATCGCGGCGTCATCCACAACCGTGGCAAAGTTGTACAGAGGCGATCCATCGCTGCGGGCAATTACCGGGTCCGGCATCAGGCTGCAGTCCCATTCGACTGTGCCGCGAACATGGTCATTGATAATGACTTTGTCCGTGCGAGGCACTTTCAGGCGTATCACTGCGGGCTCACCAGCGGCCACCTTCATATGAATCTCTGCTGCTGTCAGCTGCAGGGAACTTCGGCTGCTGACGTAGACACGTTTGTCCTTCTCGGCCGCTTCCCGCTGCGCCTGTGTTTCTGACGGCGGTTCGAAGTCCCGGTAAGCGTGACCAGAGGCCAGCAGCTTTTCGAGCGCGGCATCGTATAGTGCTCTTCGCTGTGACTGGAAGTACGGACCATTCGGCCCACCAACATCCGGGCCCTCGTCCCAGTCCAGACCCAGCCAACGAAAAGCCTGAAGTATCGGCCCGAGGGCCTCATCCATGTTTCGCTGCTGATCGGTATCATCAATGCGAAGGATGAACGTTCCTTTATTGCGTCGTGCCCAGAGCCAGTTGAATAAGGCCGTACGCATGCCACCAATGTGCATGTATCCCGTGGGACTGGGGGCAAATCGAGTTCGAACAGGCATTGTGTTTCTTCGTTTTCGGTGGTCTTCAGATCAGCAGAATCTCCGCCTTCAGTCCGGGCGGACCAGTGCCGAAATGTCCCGGAAATCTGATGACGCAGGACGACCGCTGACCGACAATCATCGTCCCTGAGCAGAATCCTACAGGTCCGCACGCGATCATCAACCAACACGGCCGCAATGCGGCAACTTCCTGACGGACTGCAACAGGCCCGATCACTCCCGTTTCGCTGTTTCCCGGACAGTTTTCCGGAATGGGCCGAAATTTCCCCGAATTTGATTGACTGGAGTCGTGCTGCCGGTCCTGATTCACAAGCCGAACGTCGCTTCCTTCGGCCAACTTGTTCCATCGTCACTATGGCGGCGCTATTGCTCGCCGGATATAATATCCAGCCCTCACCCTGCGTCCAATTGACTCGCCTTTTCCTCGCACTGCTCCGCAGGCCCACCATGAAATCCTGCCTCTGTCTGCTGGCGATTTTCTTCGCCACCCCTTTGTGGGCGTTTGATGCTGCACAGTACCAAAGCCATGTTCGACACGTTCTGAAGGAACGCTGTTACGCCTGCCACGGTGCACTGAAACAGGAAGCCGGTCTGCGTCTGGATACTGTGGCTCTGATGCTGAAAGGCGGGGATAGCGGTTCCGCGATTGTCGCCAGTGATCCTCAGGCCAGCATTCTGCTGCAGCGAGTCACCTCAGGAGAGGACGCTGTTCGCATGCCGCCCGAAGGTGAGCGGCTGAAGCCGGAAGAAGTTGAGGCCATCCGAAGCTGGATCCAATCCGGAGCAGCAGCCCCGGCAGTAGAAACTCCGGACGTTGATCCACGCTCGCACTGGGCCTTCCTTGCTCCCAAACGCCCGGACGTGCCTGCCATTCAGCGCCCGGATTGGGGACGCAATCCCATCGATGCCTTCATTGCGGCTCGTCACAATTCCATGAAGCTTGTACCTCAGTCAGCCGCCGAAAAAGACATCTGGCTACGGCGCGTGTTTATTGATCTGACCGGGCTTCCACCCTCCAGCGCAGACCTAAGGAATTTTCTTGATGACTCCGCCCCCGATGCAAAGGAACGTGTCGTGGATCGACTGCTGCAGTCGCCGCAGTACGGTGAACGCTGGGGACGCCACTGGATGGATATCTGGAGATACAGCGACTGGTGGGGACTGGGTGCGGAAGTTCGCAATTCCCAGAAACATCTCTGGCACTGGAGAGACTGGATCATTGAGTCACTCAATGCGGACACAGGCTATAACCAGATGCTGCTGGAAATGCTTGCGGCAGACGAACTGTACCCCAATGACCTGCAGAAACTCAGAGCCTCCGGTTTTCTAGCTCGTCAGTATTTCAAGTTCAACAGAACCAGCTGGCTGGATGAAACTGTCCAGCATACATCCAAGGCAATGCTGGGACTGACGTTCAACTGCAGTAAGTGCCATGACCACAAGTACGATCCGATTTCTCAGCTGGAATACTATCAGTTCCGGGCGTTCTTCGAACCCTATCAGATTCGTACGGATGCTGTGGGCGATGTTCTTGACTTCGAACAGGACGGGATTCCGCGAGCCTTTGACTGCAATGCCGACGCCCCGACATGGGTTCACATTCGCGGCGATGATCGAAATCCGGATACTTCCAGACCTGTGACTCCGGAGATTCCCCAGTTCCTGGCATTCGATCAGTTTCCCCTGACGCCAGTGCAGTTACCCGTCGAAGCCTTTGATCCGGGTCTCCGCCCCCATGTCGTTCAGGCCCGAATGAAGTCTGCTCATCACGCCATCAATGCCGCTCAGAACAGTCTGGCAATGGCTCAGAAGCAACTGGAACTGGCACGCATGGCCGCTTCAAAGCCGGCCCCCGAAGTCCCCGCCATTCCACCGCAGGTCATCGTGGAAGACAAGTTTGCGGCTGCACAACCAGAACTCTGGAAAATCCGCAGCGGCCAATGGGCATGGATCGACGGTATGCTTCTTCAGTCTCAGACAGGCTCAGCCAATGCGCTGCTCACCCTGCAGAAAGAAGTTCCCGAAAACTTTGAAGCCACCTTCCACTACATCCCCGTGGGAGGTGAAATGTGGAAATCTGTGGGTTTGCGTTTCGATGTGGTCGGAGATGACAATGTGACTGTTTATCTGAGCAGTTATGCGGACGGACCAAAGGCGCAGGTGTCGTGGATGCAGGGGGGGCAGCAGGTCTATCCGCCGGACGCTGCTCAGACCCGCCGGATTGATCTGAACTCCCCGCAGAAAGTCACAGTTCGTGTTCGCGGAAACCTGGTCAACGTCATCATCAACGGCGAATTCTCAATCGCAAAACGACTCCCCTTCAATCGTCGCATCGGTCCGATTGAATTGATGACGTTTGATGCCGTGGCCAAATTCCAGTCCTTCAGCCTCAGCATGCTCGACGACGCCGCTATGCTGCAGGAGGATCCCGGTTCCAGTGAGGCAAAAGGTGCTCTGACGGTGGAACAGGCACAGGCCACCGTAGATCTGGCCAGCAGATCGCTCCGAACGGCCGAACTGGAGCCAACGACAATCGAAGCAAAAATACTCGCCCAGCGTGCTATGCTGGAACGGCCGGACGCGCCGGAAACTCACAGTCTGATGCAGACCGCTGCCCTCGCTGAAAAACAAATGGCCGTGGCCATGTCGGAAGAATCCGTGGCCCGGGCGACACTGGATGTTGTGAAATCATCGCCGGAAAAACGACCTGAGGCCGAGAAGAAACTTGCAGAAGTTCAGACGGCCCTCGCAAGCCAGCAAGCACTGCTCAGCCAACCTGGCCACTCGTTTGTCCCACTGACCGGAGCCCTGAAGACGCTGGAAAGCAACATGGAATCTGAAGAGTCCCGTCGCAGGCCGTTTCCCCGAACCAGCACCGGACGCCGGACGATGCTCGCACGCTGGATTACCGACAACCGAAATCCACTGACCGCCCGAGTTGCTGTTAATCACATCTGGGCCAGGCATTTTGGGCGAGGCCTGGTTCCGACGGTCTTCGATTTTGGACGAAAAGGCACAGCCCCGTCCCATCCGGAACTCCTCGACTGGCTGGCCACTGAACTGATGCAGAATAACTGGAGCATGAAACATATCCACCGGCTGATTGTTCTGTCACAAACCTGGCAATTGTCGTCGTCCGCACAAAATGCAGATTCTGTCACAATTCAGGCCGATCCGGACAACCGCTGGTACTGGCGTGCCAACCCCATACGCATGGAATCGCAGGTCGTCAGAGACAGCATTCTGGCACTTGCCGGTCAGCTCGACCTGACTTCAGGCGGACCCACTATTCCTGTGGCAGATGATCGCTCACGTCGCCGAAGTCTGTACTATTTCCATTCCCATAACGAACATCAGCGGTTTCTATCAATGTTCGATGATGCCAGTGTGCTGGAATGCTACCGCCGCGCTGACAGCATTGTTCCACAACAGGCCCTTGCGCTGGAAAACAGCCCCATGGTTATGGAAATGGCTACCGTCATCGCAGCTCGCCTGGCAGAGTCGCCTGCAGTTCCGTCCGACGAACAATTCATTCAGAACGCCTTTCGGCTCGTCCTCGGCACTGCTCCGCTGCCTGCCGAAATCAGTGCCTGCACACAGGCGATGCATGACCTGAGAAACGCCTCTGGCGAATCTGCGACGACTGACGCAAAGGTCCGGACAGCCCTCGTTTTGGCACTCCTGAATCACAATGATTTTGTGACCGTTCGCTGAGAATTCCAGTGGTTGTAATCGGCAGAATTTGCAGAGCCTGCAATGTCACTCATTCAACGCTGGTTGTCGATGATCCTTCCAAAATCTCTGATGGCCGCGATCGAATCCGAGTCACGGTCATGGAAGATAACCTGTCCCTGTGGTCATGTCCGATCCGTCTGGGAGTGCGGAGGCATTCGCTGGAAGGCATACGGTCAGCCCACTCGATGGCTCACCTGCCCGAAGTGCGGAACTGCCCGGTGGCATCAGGTCACGCAGCAACCCGACAATGCCGGCGATTGACGCTGGCTCGCACAGTCTGCCGGCCAGTCCCCTGCTGAAAGCATGGCTTCCCCGCAGAGTTCCTGCGACCCATCCTTCCAGCTGCAGCCCATCAGGTTCAGGGCCAGCCAACGGGAGCCTGTTATGAAAACGGGCCCCGAAAAACTTCGGAACCCGCTATTTCGCTTCTCGCAGATCAGTGCCGACAAACGCTGATCAAAACATGCTGCCCAGAAGGTCCAGGACGGCAGAAGCCGGAGCGTCAGCACCAGGCTGCGTCCAGATCCACATCGTTCGCATGAGTTCAATACCGACGACAGAACACAGAATGGCGATGACGGCAGAAAGTCCGATCATCGCCTTCACTGGAATGCCCCAGTCCACATCAGCACGCCGGGCAAACCCTGCTGATGCCCCTGAAACAGACGTTGAGCCAACTTCAAAGCCTTCTTCGTCGCTGTCAATGTCCGCGCTGTCGGCGTCGTATTCGTCGTAAGATTCTTCGTCGTACTCTTCGTCACTGTAAGAGTCGTCAACCACGTCTTCTTCGACGGAAGAAGAGGACAGCGCGGAGGCGGCCACAGTCCGGGCATTGGGCACATCGTCATCGTCAAAGGTCAGCACGCTGGTGCTTGTACCAACAGAATCGTCGTCATCCAGACCGGCAAGTTCAAATTCACTTTCCCGACCAACCGCTGTTGTCGGCACTTCGAACTCAGTCGTACGCCCAGTTTCCGGCAGAGACTTCCTCGCAGACGGAATGGCCTGCATCGGCATCGTGCGGCTCATGTCTACTGGTGCCGGACTTGGGACATCATCCAGGTCCAGTGAAATTCCACTGTCACCAGCATCAAGCGAAATTCCACTGTCGTCGGACAGAATACTTCGCTCGTCGTAACTTTCGAGGCTGATCCCGCTATCGTCGGCATCCAGACTGATGCCGCTGTCCAGTTCCAGTGAAATCCCGCTTTCATCAGAATTCAGATTCAAACCGCTGCCACGTACTTCCAGACTGATGCCGCTGTCAGGCTGCCCGGCACGCGTGGAAGAACCACGATTCAGAAGTTTCAGGTCGCTGTCGTCCGGAGAAAGCCCGAGTCCGCCTCTGCTGGCGGGGCTAGCCAGTCGAATATCGCTATCCGTCTTGTCCGGTCCAACAGCAAGTTTCACATCGCTGTCACTGTCGCTGGCCAACAGGTCTGCTGCGCCAAACAGTTTCACATCACTGTCAGAGTCCAAAGCAGACAACGACGTTTCCAGTGTTGCACTGAAATCGTCCCCATCTGCCAGACGCACATCACTATCAGAATCGGAAAGCCGCGCATCTCTGGACGCGGACCCTTTGCCCGATTCCAGTTTGGGTCCTGAATCACCAGACAGTCGGACGTCACTGCCAGTTCCCACAAGTCCTTTAATGTCGTCGTCGTCGAACGACAGGTCATCGGCCATCAGACGTACGTCACTGTCTGATGCACCCAGCTTGATCGAACCGTCATCGAAACCGGCAGACAGAATTGGCATGTCGGGAGATGAATCAGCCTCGTGTGTCCTGCGGTATTCCTCAATGTCCTGCTCACGGAACTTCCAGCTGCCGCGGTCAGAAAAGCCACGCAGCTCGTTTTGTTCTCGAGCCTTTTTGACCTGTTCAACACTC
Organism: uncultured Planctomycetaceae bacterium; assembly: GCA_903871805.1. GTDB lineage: Bacteria > Planctomycetota > Planctomycetia > Planctomycetales > Planctomycetaceae > SXXK01. The sequence goes on from CAIQIE010000324.1 coordinate 17,473, forward strand.
AGGCCAAGCAGGCTGGCTGCTTCTTCGAGGCTTAAATACTTCTTGGCCATGACGATGAGGTCTCCCGCAGGGGAATGCCGTGTGCGGCAGGATTTTCAGAATGTATCGGATATCACATGACAAACAGACGGCCAGCGGGGAATGCCAAAATCGGCTCCACCACTGACACTATATCCTGCGCAAATTGTCCGAACGGTCAAATTCTAAAGTCTCGGGTTCGCGAGGCAAGCCGTTTGTTCTGATGAGATAACGAATCATGACGGTTGTGACGGCTGAGTTCAGGCAGGAACCTGATCGCAGCCATTTCGAGTGTCACTTCCCTGTTTCAATCCTGAACACCAACGCCATGAAAGAGAAGGATATTACCATCGCCGACCCGCACTGAATGCTGGTCAGGAAATTTTGTCTCCGATGGAGTCAATCCACCATCTCGATTCGGAGTCCGGCGGGTGACTCTTGATACCCAGATGCCAAATCGGGATCAATTCCCCGCTGTTTTGTACCGCAGGCCGTTTTTCTGCGTTTTATCAGCAAAATCCCCGCCTAAAGGATCCCGCCCTGCTGGCAACCAGTAAATTGCAGTTTGCTTCCGGCACCAAACGAAGAACACAGAATCCGCGGGACATCTTGTAGCCAGCGCTACCGAACCGGGAATTGCCAGCAGCCGTCCGGACGTTCGTGCGGTCGATGACTTCGAAGGTATCTTCCGCATGAACAGGCAAAAGAAGTTCTTCGACATAAACGACGGTTCGTCACTATAAAACGACGGTTCGTCACTTTGCCATACGATGGAAGCGGTCTGCAGCCTCAATACCGCTTGTTGCTTCAGTTCGACGCAGAAACTGAAATCCACTCACTCGGAAACGCTGAACAAACCCCGAGGCTACGCTGGCAGGCCCGGACGGATGCCATGCCCCGTATGTGTGGCTCACGCAAACCGGTGCTCCGGAATCGTTACGCCGCCATGGTCTGCTGCCCACGATTCGCTGGAGTCAGTCATGTGTACAAATGGACATGTCGCCACGATCCTGACGGACGGCACAACCCCACGCCGAACACAGATCTGGCAGGTTGTAACGGTTTTCTGATTTAGCTGGATTCTTGCACCTGAATCAATTGAACCGCCTGTCTTCGTTGCGCTTCAGGAAAAGATTGAAGCAACTGTGTCAGCGGCTCCAGATAGTGAAGTTTTGATGCCTAAAATCTGCGCCCAGGAGAGTATTTCCCCGGGGGTGCAACTGAGCATACAATGCTAGTGAGTTCCCCCTGGGGGCTCGTAGGCACTCTGAAGTGCAGAATTCCTGAAAATCAGTGTTTTATCTGATCAGTCGGTGTAATTGGCCCGCAAAGATGGGGGTAAGACCACCTCCGGGCGAAAGCTGTACTCTTACCGAGGAACGGCTATCTTTAGCAGGATCCCAGGTTTTGTGAATTTGTTGTCGAAATTTTTCAACTGTGTGGCCTTTTTAGAACGCAGGGCCATTTTGGTGAGCTAGAGATACCAGGTAGTTGGTAGGGAAGAAGCCCAGTATCGGAGGGATTCCGTCTGGATGACTTCCTCCGCTGCCGCAGAGACAAGAAATGTACGTAGTTGTGTGAATGTTTTCTGAAAGGAAAGATGGAATGAAAAGATCATCAAGCCAGTCCCCGGCATGGAACAATCGAAGAGGATTTACGCTGATCGAATTGCTCGTGGTTATCGCGATTATTGCGATTCTTGTGTCACTCCTGTTGCCTGCAGTGCAGCAGGCCAGAGAATCCGCAAGACGCACTCAGTGCAAAAACAATCTGAAACAACTGGGCCTTGCAACCCATAACTTTGAAGGCACCTACAAAAAGCTGCCTCCCGGTCAAATTTTCAATGTTGCTGGGTATTCCAACTTTGCACTAATTGACCACATGACGCTGCTGGGAACATTGCCATATCTGCTTCCGTTCCTGGAGCAGGACGCTCTGTACAGGCCGTTCGGTTCCAGCATGAAAATGGACTCGCGTGATTTCGCAGTGGACAGTGTTGACCCAATGAAGCAAAACTACTTCAAGTATGCTGCGGTCAATGCTGTCACCGGGACTCAGGTTCCTGCATTTCTCTGCCCTTCTGACAACGCAGCAAGTGCCCTGAAACCAGGCAGCGCGGATCTGACAGTCTGGATGATCCGTACCGCTGGTGGCCCAAACTACGGTGGATTCCTGATGAATGACGTCACGCCGGATCCGATCACAAGTCGACATGGTCTGACAAATTACACGGGCTGCACTGGGCGACTGACTGCAACCGCTGAAGAGCTTGGCATCGGTATGCTCAGCCCGGATTTTCGTGCAATCAACGACTACGAAGGTATCTTCCGCCTGAATAAGCAGAAGAGGTTCGCGGACATCACTGATGGTCTGTCCAACACTGTGTTGTTCGGTGAAGTCACCGGAGCATTCTACGACGGATATCTGGGTGTGGGTCGGTTTCGCTCGTTCTCATGGCTGGTTGGCCCATTGGGCATGCACTACGCCGCCAAGTCACTGGCCGGAATCTCTTACGGCGGAACTCGTCCAACTCTGGAAGACGCGAAGTTTACCAGTCGTCACGCTGGGATTGTCCAGTATACTATGGCCGACGGGTCCGTCCGTGCTCTGTCGACCAGCACGGATGCCGATGTGCTTCTTCGGCTTGGTGGTGCTGCTGATGGTCAGATCGTTTCCGGGATCGAGTAACCGTGTGCAGGGTGAACATATGCGATTGACTTTTGTGTTTCTGATGTGCTGTCTGTTGTGTGGTGTTTCCGGATGCAACGGTGGCAGCGACGTTCCTGAAGAACTTCGTGCTCCGCCGCTGCAGCCAATTACGCCGGCAGACAAAATGGAAAACGCTCCAAAGGGCGCTGTTCCTGCTGAAGCTCTTTAAAGCCCCAGGCAGAGCAATCAACGGAATCTGAAAAACGTTGTTTGGATCTTTACAGAATCCGAACAACGTTTTTTCGTAGGTTTTCTGTTGTGCAGGGATGAACCCTGGATGGACTGCAGAAAAGTCTCCTCCTCAGAACAGGATCCGCCGGCAAAAGCCTCTGTGTTGTTTGCCGCCAGGGACAAAGTAATCCCGGTCCTCACATGGACAACAACGGCTATCCTGTTAGAAACGGCTATTGTCATTAAGGAGCATCCGGCTGGCTGCTGCTGCCTCCTGCGACTGCTGTGCACAAATTGACAACTGCCCGGCATGGATAGAACAAGCCGCAGCACAAGCCTCCGGGTGATGTGTCGATACCGGTCAAGACAGTTCGATACCGGGGGTTCAATGGATTCGAAAGCAGAAATTTATGCGGAACTGGCTTCCACCGCGATTTCTGCCATCCTCAGAAATCAGGACAGGAACCCGCGTTCCTTTAGTTCCTGAATGTTGCCCGGGGCACTGGCAAGCACTCGTTCCGTCGCATAACGAAAAACCGCAAATCCAGACAACTCTGACGGCGATGAAAGAATCGCGACTCGGTCTTCTTCTTCATCATCCAATTGGCGATTCAGCTTTTCGACGGCCTCTTCCACAGTATCGGTGACAATACGGTCCGGACCGGAGTCATTCACCAGCCTGAGATTGGAAAAGGCGGCGGAACGGGTCAACAGCTTTTCAATGTAACCAATATCTTCGTGTTCTTCGAAGAAGTTACGGATTTCCGGATGGAGACTGTCCGGGGTAATGATCCTTGCCCGGCTGATTGTCACACTGCCTCGGCGAATCCCCACAGTCTGCGATTTTGCGGATGATGTCACAAGATAATACGGGAGGTCAGTGTCTCCGAACGTGAACAGCCCCATCTCGACCGAACGTTCGATTCTGATGGAGGTCCAGGCCGCCCGAAATTGCTGGAATTGTTCGAAGTTATCGAAAATCGACATTGGGGGACGACCCTTGTTTCAGTCAGCGAGGCACATCATTTTGGCGGCACAAGTTGGCGGCACAAGGTGCACCAGCCTTTTAGAAACCAGATTGACACTGCGGCAGGATACTACACTGCCAGAGCGTGTTATCTGGCAGCATAACAGCTCCCGCGTTTCCGGCTGATGTCTCCGCCTTTCAATGGGCCAGTGTCCAATGAATGGCAGCGGCATACCGCTGCGTTGTCAACGTGCGGCCTTAGTGTGCTGGTTTAGGAGGATTTGCAAGCTTTTCAGCTTTCTCTGTGTCGGACATTGCCTCCCATTCCTCAAGACACGGCGGACAGCAAAATCCAACTTTCTTCCCGTTCCATTCGCTGACGTTTTCTGCCGTCAGGTCTTTTGTGTTAACGTCGTTTCCCATGACCGGACATTTGGTGTTCACAATCTGAATTGCAGAGGTGGCCGCAGCAGTCGTCGCCGTCGCCATCGCCGCAGAGGGCGTTTCTACTTCACCACAGCCAGCCAGAAAACATATTCCAGCGCAGACAAACATCGAATTCAGGCGAAAATACACTTGACGGACTCCGTCAGAGGAACAGCGTCGAACGAAAATAGACCCCGGCATGTTAGCCATGCAATCCGCGGATTGCACTGGTGTCTGTGCCATCATTGAGTGCTTTCCAATGTTGAAAACCTAAAATTCGGCAAAAATGTTTGTTTTTTGGGCATGGAATTCTAAGCAAAGGCACGCAGATCTTTCAAAACGCAGGACAAACATGCGTTCTTCGATGACATGGATCTGCCTGGCAGCGGCCGACGGACGGTACAGTTGGACTGCAGATTTTGAAATTGACGGTGGAATTTGGGGGATCTGATATTTCCCTCGCTGCCGAACCCGAAAATTTCCCGGCTGTCGTGACCTGTTTCTGCTCGCCCTGAGTGCTACCATACCGCCCGAAGATCGGGATCTCTGATGAATGAAGGTGTTTCCCTCCCCAACCGGAACAAGAGAAACCAGTCATCCTCAACAGAGAATTCCTGTGAGTCATTTGATGTCTGATCCGTCGTGAATGCTTCTCAGATGGATTGAGGATCTGGCAAACCAAATTCTGGTGGCGGTGTGCCGCAGCACAATTCAGAAAGCTGTCCGGAATACTGACAGCCAGAGATCTCTCTAGCGGCGCACCTGCAGCAGGAAGTAAACAGAGCGAGTCTTATGATGAATGCATTGCTGACCCCCGAAGCCCTTATCGCACTGCTGTCTCTGACGTCCCTTGAACTCGTACTCGGTATCGACAATGTGATTTTCATCGCAATTCTCTGCGGTAAGCTGCCGGAAAAAGATCGGGATCGTGCCCGCACGATGGGACTGTTGCTTGCTGTCGTTTCCAGAATCCTGCTGGTACTGGCCATCGGCTGGGTGATGAGCCTGACCAAAGTCCTGTTTCATCTGGGCTCGTCACCGATCACCGGAAAAGATCTGATCCTGATCTTCGGAGGACTGTTCCTTGTCTTCAAAGCGACGAAGGAAATTCACCACAAGCTGGAACATTCCCGAAACGAAAACTCTCCTGCCCCTCGTATGGCTGGTTTCGCGGCAGTGCTCACTCAAATTCTGATGATCGATGTGGTCTTCTCCCTGGATTCCGTGATTACCGCCGTCGGCATGACGGAGGGATTGAAACATCCCATTCCCATCATGATTACAGCCATCTTGCTTTCCGTTGCCGGAATGCTTGTATTTTCCAGGTCCATCGTGCTTTTTATCGAGCGGAATCCCACGATCAAAATACTGGCACTGTCGTTCCTGATGCTGATTGGTGTGCTGCTCGTTGCGGAAGGCTTTGGCCACCACATTCCCAAGGGATACATTTACTTCGCAATGTCCTTCTCCTTCTTTGTCGAGATGCTCCAGCTCTGGACGACTAAGCCTGCGAAAAGCCAATCCGGGGAATCCGGGTACTGAACCGAATCTGCAGGCTGATTCTGGTTCCCGGAACCGTCATCATGCTAAGTCGGCGACGGGCAGGTCTCCAAAACGTTGTGATTCAGTGACGCTGAATCAGCAGCTCTTCATGGCAACGAAATTAAACGAAAAATGGACGCAGAACCGGACGAATTACTGACAGAGTTTAAAGGACATGGAATTCGCTTTCGGTATCCGGGATACTGGGAGCTTGAGCAGGAGACTGACGGACAGGACGTTGTGCTGACGGTCGCCGCCGATCACTCCTGCTTCTGGCTGCTCAGGCTGCTCCCGGATTGTCCACGGACCGAACAGGTGATCTCATCCTGCCTCAGCGCTCTCAATGAAGAATACGAAGACGTCGAAGTCCATGAGTTCAAAGGGACTCTGGCGAACATGTCCGCCAACTGTCGCGAGGTAACATTCTCCTGCTTCGAGCTACTGAACGTAGCCGGCTTTCGCTGCCTTCAAAGTCACAACGCCACCATTCTTGTCTGGTGGCAATGCACCGACCACGAACTCAACGATATCCGTCCCGTTTTTGAACGCATCACACAGTCTGTCAGAATTCTCTCCCGAACAGATCAGTCCAATGATACTGAATGACGTCGGACGCAATGACGCCAATTCACCGCACGGAAGAAATACCATGAAGTCACCAACGACACTGCCAACTTCCGCAGAGTTCGAGAAACTCCGCAATGAGGCTCGGTTTGTGCCTGTTTACAGACAACTGACCGCCGATACACTCACCCCGGTGACCGCATACCAGCGTATCGCCTCCGGTTCATTTGCATTCCTGTTCGAAAGTGTTGTCGGCGGCGAAAAAGTCGGGCGATACAGTTTCGTTGGAAGTCATCCTTTCCTCACTGTCACTGCACGCGGAACTTCCGTTGTCGTGGAATCCAGAAACGGCGACCGTGAGCAGATCGACAATACGGATCCTCTGAAGGTCCTGGATGCCTGCATCAGCCGCTACAAGTCCGTCCACCTGCCCGGACTCCCTCGTTTCCTGGGTGGTGCTGTTGGCTATGCGGCTTACGATGTCGTGCGTTACACAGAACACCTGCCGAACATCCCGAGGGATGATCGGAATCTCCCCGATCTGACGTTCGCATTCTACGATTCCATGGTCATTTTCGACCACATTCGAAAAGTCATCTTTGCCGTCGCTCTGGCTGATACCGAACAGGGGGACCCGGAAGAATCCCGTGCCCGCGCTGAAGAACGTCTTGATGTCCTCTGCCGACAACTGGCATTTGCCGGCGACGATGTTCAACTCACCGACATTGATCTCACCGTGGAACCCTCGCTCAATATCCAGTCGAACTTTTCTGAAACCGAATTCTGCGCGGCTGTGGAAAAATGCCGCGAATACATCCGGGCTGGTGACATCTTTCAGGTCGTCATCAGTCAGCGACTTGAGTGTGAATCACGAGCCGATGCGCTGGATGTCTATCGCTCCCTGCGCATGGTCAATCCCAGCCCGTTCATGTTTCTCCTCAGAACACCTGATGTGAATCTTGTCGGCAGCTCCCCGGAAATTATGGTTCGAGTGGAAGACAGGGAAACAACTATCCGGCCTCTTGCCGGTACTCGCCCACGCGGAAAAACTCCGCAGGAAGATAAGGAGCTTGAAAAGGAACTCCTCGCTGACCCCAAAGAACGCGCCGAACACGTCATGCTCATTGACCTCGCTCGCAATGACGTCGGACGAGTCGCCGAATATGGCTCCGTTACACTGACGGATGTTATGGTCGTCGAACGATACAGCCATGTCATGCACATCACCTCGAATGTCTCTGGTACCCTGAAAGCAGAATTAACCGCCATCGAGGCACTTCGGGCCGGACTGCCGGCAGGCACCGTCTCCGGAGCACCCAAAGTGCGAGCCATGGAAATCATCGATGAAATCGAACCCCACAAACGCGGACCCTATGGAGGGGCTGTCGGCTACTTCGACTTCACTGGCGATATGGATACCTGCATCGCTCTCAGAACGCTGGTCATGAAAAATGGCCGCATCTACATCCAGGCAGGCGCCGGAATCGTCGCTGACAGCGTTCCGGAAATGGAATATCGGGAAACCATGAATAAGGCCCGCGCAATGCTCAAGGCAATCCATATTGCCGAAACACAACTGCTCCCTGAACACCCCCACTGATGCCGGAAATTCTCGACAGACTAAGTTCATGCAAAAAGGCCTGAGCCTCCACAGGGAAGTCTCAGGCCTTCATTTTTGACGGCATCCAACACTCAGCCTCAATCACTCAGGTCTCGCCAGATTCAGTTATCATACTGTACTGTCACAACACCATTCCGCGAACGAACCTCAATGTCGTATTCCCCGAAACACAGGTCCACTCTCGTTCCGCATTTTGAAACTTCCAGCTTCTGAAGCGGACATCGCGGAACAAGCACCTCCACATACACAACTCGCTCCGCCAGATCATGCTCGCAGGAGTGAGGATCACGCACAGCCAGGATTGCAGGAACCGCATCCGGGGCTGCATTGCAAAGATCCTTGACCTGCACACAGGTTGCCAGCGGTACTGGACTGCGAACAAATTCCCCGATTCGGTAGGGCATCACTGGTACCGCCGGGACGCGGTAAACTGGGGCAGGTACGGCCGGAACATATGCCCGCCCGGGAACAACTGGAGCGTAAGCCCTTTCCGCATAAGGCGTGGCCGACTGAACCTGAAACGTTACTCGCATGTCGCGATTGCCGGATACCGATCCGTAATTTGCTCGTCGCTCCCCAAAACTGTCCTCTCGCATTGCGACGCGGGATCGATCCCGATCAGAATTACGTATCATACCGTTCGCATATCCATTTGACTGTTCTGCCGAACGATACCCCCTGCCTGCATCATGCGTCGAACGATTATTTCCGGAACCATAACCCATGCTATACGTCCGGTTTGCCCGGTCCTCGGTCCGTGCGCCGTGCATCCGGACTTCTTCCATTGGTACTCCTGACTCCGCCCAGCCAGATCGACCGCGAGAGCCACCGGCGTAGTTCACCGAACGCCCGGATGGCCGATCCTGAGTTAAAGCGTTGACAACACGCAGGATGTCCACAATGTCGTTCGCTTCCAAACCGGCCGAAGTCATCAGTACAAGTGCCGCAACTCCAAAAAACCTCAGTGCTACTGTGCTCATGGATACACCTTACTCTTCCCGTTTTCCTGATTCTCGCCACCCTTCGCCGCATTTTGCATCGTTCGTTGATGCCATGACTCTCTTGATTACAAAACTCATGCCAATTCGTTTTTGTTTTTCGTAAACACCATATTGCAAATGAGTTACGGCAAACATGGCATTTCTGGTTCGAAAATCGGAACTACCTGTTGTTATCGGTGTGATCTTGATGTGGTGTCAAAGTGATTTCATCCTGGTGGTCGGGGCTTACTTTCTGGCTTGCAGTTGATTGCCGAGCCGAAAGCGGATCTTCGGTGGTCCACAAAGTCGCTGATGATCGGGCGTTCAGACAGCGCGGGCATCAGGCGGAAATTGCTGAAGCGCACTGGGCTGGGTTTCGCTTTCACCGAAGCATTCGCCCAACTGTGACGCGTATGAGGATTCTGACATCCGATCACTGGGGGGCAGTGGTCGATACCTGAGCTGGATGTTATGGATGTGGTCTGCCGCCGCAGAAGGTTTTCTGCAGAAGTCTCCAGACGCCTCAGAAAGCCTGTGGCCGTTCCGGAAGCGAGCTGCATGAGGCCACATCACATTGAATTCATCAAATCAACGGGAAGGGAATCCCATGCGGACGCTGCTGTTGTTGATTTTCCCGCTGATTTTTATCAGTCTCCAGGGGTGTCAGTGTTTTCGTTGCAGCGAACGCTACAACGACGCCATTGACGATGTTTCGGACCACATTCGAAGTGGCCCGAAGTTCGACAATGTGTACTGCGAAGAACTGGACGCGACGCGTTGGTGCATGAATTGTCGGAATCGTCGCTGCACGTGCCCCGGAACATTTCCCAGACACCGACCACGCTGACAGAAAAACTGGCGGCTTCTACTGATGCAGACCCCGTCCGCACAGGTAGAGGCTCGGTCCGCGGGGAGCGCAGAAGTTTCCGAAAAACGCCCTGCAGCATCAACGTCCTGAATCGTCGCCTCGCCTCGGGAGAACTTACCTGCACTTGTTGAAGTCGCAGGTCCGGTATGAATTCCAGTGAACTCCGGCGGGATGACTCCGGGGAGACAACACGCTGTTAGTCTCTGCCGTTCAACGGGCATCCACGGAAAAGCATCAAGACGCAGGCGGGGGCAAGCCAGCCAGGCTGAGCCATGGGCGGCCAAAAGACTGAAGTCGCACTGGCCCGCTGCGGATTTGGTTCACTGGAAAACGCACGAGATGGTCGCTTTGGCTGCCTCCCCCTTGTCGCTGTTGTCTCTGCGCCACCCTCATGTTGTCTCTGCGGCACCCTCATCTCGTCACGATCGGACGCACCACAGTATTCTCTCTCTTCAGACGATATCTGATCGGGGGCGGTAGCGGCTTGGAAGTGTCTGACCTCTGCTGTGACAGACCCGCCGGAACAGGCAAGGCTGCTTCCGAGAAGCAGGTTGCTTCAACGAACATTGCACGCCATCGCCGGTATCTGCAGCATTAACCAGCAGAGTCACTCCCTCGATTCAGAGAAATCTCAGAGAAATCCAGGTTTTGCAACCCGAATCTGGTTGGTTGTTTTTCAGCAGTCGGGAGCCAAAGCAGCGGGCATCCGGTCGCGCGAAAGAAGACAACGGATTCCCAATACCGGCCACCGAAAATTGTCTGCTGGAATTACTTTTTTTTGATTGCCAACCGTTATCGCAGCGTCTACGCTGTTTACCCAATCGAATTCTGGCTCTGACACGAAGCGGCTGTAACTGTCACATTGTGACATTTGGTGCAGGTAGATGGTTAGGACTGGGCGACAGCGTCTTAGGCAGCAGAGAATCCGGATTCCCTGGCAGGCAAAGGTTTCCAGAAGAGGCACATGCGTCGTTACAGAACGAAGATTCTGTCCACCGCAATGGATCTCTCTATAACTCCCTGAAAGTTCTCTGAAAACTCACTCATGACAGCCACTGGATTCCGACGAAAACGCTGCAGCTTGCTTCCGCCCAATGGAAAGCCGGGTATTTTGTAACAGTCAATGGAACTCACGGGGTTGACAAATGATTCCGTGTGTGATTATCAAACGCGTCGAGGCGGGGTTTCCGCAGTCGACAGACTACAGGACAAAAGATAAAGGTTACTGGTCATGCTAATTCTGAACGCAGGCAGAATCGAAACCGAGGAAACGTTTTCATTTCTTTCAGGTCTCGTGGGCTTCGAAGACTCGGTCGTAACCGCCAGCCCCGAGCTCCGCGGGGACGATGACGACGAAGAGTTCAGCGGTGATTTCGCTGAAGAAGAGCCGGACGACGACGAAGAAGACGACTTTGACGACGAAGATGACGCCGAAGATGACTTCGATGATGAAGACGACTTTGAAGATGACGACTTCGAAGAGGACGATGACGATGATTTTGACGACGATGATGAAGAGGAGTTCGAAGGCGAAGAAGAGGAATTCTAATTCCTGGGCTCACTGTCGACTAAATTTGTCCCTGTAGACGAAGGGCGTTTGCGTTCAGTAATTGTTGCAGACTAAAGCTTTCAAAAGGCACTTCAGCAATGAGGTGCCTTTTTTCTTTGGAACCTGGAAACGTGCAAATTTGCGAGCCTGAGACGCACGAAGCGGTATCTACCTGCGTTCCTGGGCGATTCCATGGGTCAATTCGGGGCAATGTGAACGGCCGTGTTTAAGTGCAGGACAGAAGTGACGGGGGCGCAATTGGATTGGTGCCTGATTTGACCAGTTCGCTATCAATGATTGTCATCCTGGGCTGATTTTGGTGAGATGTGTGCGATCTGGTCGTGGAGTGACATGGAACTCTGCGGGCAGCAGCAACGGATTCTGGAGGATTTCATGCAGGGGTTGTGGGAAGAAATCGGTGAAGCATCACAGTTTCTGAGATCCAGGTGGCAGGGGACTGCGAGTGTCGGCCTGATTCTTGGTACGGGGCTTGGCGGGCTTGCCAGAAAGATTCGGGTTGAAGCGGAGATTCCATATTCAGAGATCCCGCATTTCCCGCAATCAACTGCACCTTCCCATGCCGGCAAATTGATTTGCGGAACGCTTCAGGGGATTCCTCTGATGGCAATGGAGGGAAGATTTCATTATTACGAGGGCTACTCACTTCGGCAGGTAACTTTTCCAGTCCGTGTCATGAGGTCCCTGGGTGCAGAAACGCTGGTCCTGACCAGTGCCGTGGGTGGCATGAATCCCCATTTTCAGTTGGCGGACCTTGTGATTCTTGAGGATCACATCAACCTGATGCCAGACAATCCTCTGCGAGGAATCAATGACGATCGCCTGGGACCTCGATTTCCCGACATGAGTCAGCCGTACAATCAAAAACTGTTAGAAACGGCCCGTCAGACGGCGCTTCAGATGGGGATTTCGGCACACAAGGCAGTACTTGCTGCCGTCCCAGGCCCAAACCTGGAAACCAGAGCCGAATACCGAATGCTGAGAACGATCGGGGCAGATGTGGTTGGCATGTCAACGGTTCCCGAGTGTATCGCAGCAGTTCATGCAGGAATGCAGGTGCTGGCATTTTCCGTTGTTACGGATATGTGTCTGCCGGATGCACTGGAACCGGCCGACATCGCAAAGATCGTGGCTGTCGCAGGTGAGGGCGGCCAAAAACTGGAGCGACTGCTGCTGCAGTTGTTTCAGGATCATGGAGAACGATTCAGGGTACGGCCGTCGGTGCATTGACGCACCCCGCTGTTGTGTTCTGTGCATCCTGGAAGTTACCGTTGTAGCAGAATTTCTGTCGCAAAAATCTCCGCAAAACAGACCGGCGTTTGGTACCCGTTTTTGGCGCTGCAACTCGGCGTCATGATGGACTGGGTTCCCGACGTTTTCTCAAAGAAAGTTGACGACCATGCACCGCCCACAGGGACATTCCGCTCCACTGCCCGATCCCACAGTTAAAATGACAGAAGGCTGGCATTGCCTGCATATTTACTATCAGGTGGATCAGCAGGCACTAAGAGCCCTGGATTCTGCTGAATTGGCATATGGCCGGGCTGAGGTACTCGAGATTCTGAATCCTGAATCCCAGGACTCACCGGCACGGTTGCAGGTTTCTGTGGTTTCCGGGCATCGTGCTGACCTTGGCCTGATGATGATGGACCCGGATCCCCTGAAAATCGACGCGGTCACGCAGCGACTTCGAGCCAGCAGACTGGGAACGGTGCTGAAAGCGTCGTGGTCCTTTGTATCGATTACAGAAGTCAGCGAATACGTACCGACGGCTGAACAGTACGCAGAGCGACTTCAGAGAGAGGGGACTCTTCCATCAGACCCGGCATTTCAGGCCAAGTTGAACGCTTATCAGCAGCGTCTTCCGGCAATGAATCAGCAGCGACTTTACCCGGAGATCCCACCTTTCCCGGTCGTTACATTTTACCCAATGAATAAGATTCGGCATCCGCTTGCAAACTGGTACACGGAGCCTTTCAGTGTGCGGAGCGACCTGATGGCCGAGCATGCCACTTCCGGAATCCGATTTGCGGGCCGAGTTTCGCAATTGATTACCGCATCCACGGGATTTGATGACTGGGAATGGGGTGTGACGCTGTGGGGGCGTTCCCCTGAACACATCAAGGACATTGTTTATTCCATGAGGTTCGACCGTGCATCAGCTCGCTTTGCAGAGTTTGGTCCGTTCTATATCGGCTACGTCATGTCTGCCAATGATGCGTTGAAGCATCTGCGGATCTGAGCATAAGAAAGCAAGCCCGTCAGCAGAACGGACGCACAGTGCCTTTGATCACCTGAACCGTTCTGCTGATCGCCAGACGAAATTTCCGGTAAGTCTGCATGAACACCTAAAACTCATCGCATTCTACCAGGCCAGCCTGTCTTTCGGGACCCCAACAGGAAAGCTCAAAGGCAGGCAAAGCTGCACAATCCGTATTCCTGGATTTTTCCCTAATCGATTGATTGCCGATACGACCGATACACGCAGAGCATTCCGCATGGATGGCGGATTCTCTTTGGCGAAGTATTCGAAACAGGTGATCGGATGAAGATTGCAAGAGAGATCGCAGGGTTAAGCATAACAGCGGTTCTGCTGAGTCAGTGCGGATGTTCTGCCAGCAGTTTCCGGAATCTGTTCGCTAAAAATCATCGCAGCGACTTTCACACACTGGAGGAACTGGATGCAAAAGACAGTTCCAAAACAGCAGAAACTGCCGCAGCCACAAAGTCGGTCGACGCCAAAACGACGTCGTGGAATCCATTCAAACGAGGCAGCCAAACTACCGAAGCTCAGGCAGATTCCGCTGCAACGACGGCATCCACAGGGTCAGGTTTCTGGAAGAATCCATTTGGCGAAGACGACTCCCCGGGAACGGATCCTTTTCTGCCTGCCGACGACGACGATTCGGCTAAGCAGTCTGACGTGAAGACGGCCGAAGCCGAGAACGACAGGGACGCTGACGACAGAGCAGGGCAGATTGCGAGAACGTCCGGAGTCAGAGACACGGATAGCGACTCATCGGACATGACAATCGCGGCAAAGCCACGCAAATCTGCCGAAGAAAAATCTGTTCTTACGGCAGCTGAACTGGAAATTGCCGAGCCATTGATTCTGCGTTCCGAAGATCAGCCTGTTGCCAGCAGCATGAAGGAATTCGAGAAGCAGAAAGTCATGCAACTGGAGGAATTGCTCGCTTCCGGCGACGTGAGAAAGACAGTCCGCAATGCTCGTGGAACTACCGCCAAAGCTGGCGAGCAGGCAGAGTCCGCGTTGTCACGCTCCAGGGCGGCGATCGCCGAAAAAAGTGCGAATGCATCGGCGAAGGCCCGATCTGTTGCCCGGAAAGGTTCTGCTGAGTTTGATGAGTTCTTCGAAGAGCTGGAAGTGAAAGGAAGTCAGACCGCGCAACAACTGGCGGACGCGGTCACGGATGATTCGGAAACAGGCGAGGCTGAGCCTGATGAGGTCCTGATTCCGAACTCCGGAAAGAAGAGTCGTACGGATTCGTTCGATTCAACTGTGGCCGACCACAGCGACAGCCTGGAATCGGACGTTTTGAAAACGGACGACGCTATGGATTTGGTTGCAGATTCAAACAGCCTTCCGAAGCCGGGGAAAGTGGCGTCACAGAATGGTCGGAAAGTGGAATTTGCAGACAACAACGAAACCGCGCAGAGTGACTTTCAATGGCAGTCGTCTCGCAAGCCAGCAGAAAAGAAATCCGACGCTCGGGCGGCAAATGGTGTCAGGCAGGTTTCGATGATGGACGACGCCGGAGTGGACTCTGCGAAGTCGGAGACGGACAACTGGCTGCAGGATGAGATTTTTGCTCCGAAGCCCGCACCCAAACTTCCGGCCAGGACGGTGTCCGCGAACGCTGGCGCACCAAAGAACTCGGGCAGGCGTCGTGAGCAACCTGCCGCCGACCCTTTTGTTTCTGGTGAGATGGATGGCCTGAGTGTGGAGGAACAGGAGTCAGCACCGGCGCCTGCTGCAGTCAGAGATCCGGAAGCAAGTACGGAAGATACTGTTTCGGAAGCCGTTTTACCTGGAGATGTCCGTTTGGATGACCAGGGAGCGACAATTGCACCGAGCGGACGTAAGGGGCTGTCCACACGCAGCTTGGTCGCCATCGTGGCGGGGCTGACGATTGTGGGGTTCCTGTTTCTGCCCGCCCGTCGCAAGACGGCCGCTCAAAAGCCTGCTGTTCTGCAAAGCTGATTTCGTAATTTCCTGCAGGAAAAACCTCCATTCCTCAAAAAACAGGGCTAGGATACTCCGGTTCACTCAAAAACACAGGCTTTTTCCGCGTTTTTTCTTACAAAAAGCGAGGGTAAACCCTACAGCAGGCCCTTCAAATCGTCGTTCGTTGTACGACTGGAAGAGCGACTCACCGGAGTTTCTAATGTCAACTGATCCATGGTCTCGTCCGACGAAGGAAGATTTACGTCGGATTCTGGAAAACATAGGGAAGCAGGACGCCCCGAACGCACGTGTTGTTGAGCGACTGGATCTGTCGGTTCCGGCAGAAATCCGCACGCCGCGGGGAAACATTATCGCCGCGATCACCCGTGAAATCAGCAGGAACGGAATTGGGTTGCTGCATCGGGGTGCACTTGAGCCTGGTGAGGTGTATGTGCACATGGCCAGTGAGACTCGGGAATTCTACTATCTTGTGCAGATTGAATGGTGCACCCCCTGCGACAACGGCATGTTTCTGAGTGGTGGCCGGTTTCTGCCGGTTCCGGAAGACAAAAAGTAGTTGGCGATGGTGTGTGTTTCAGGTGAGTGGCCACTGACTGCGACAGGGCGCTCTGGCATCGCCAGCGTGGCGTGGTCACATCACGGAACTGCTCGCGGATTTCTAACCAGCGATGCGGTATGAAGCTGGATCTCTTTGCTGCATTGCAGCGTGTGCGCAGCTGTCTCAGATCCAGTCTCCCATGTCTCGTTATCATTGCGGCATGAAGTCAGTTCCATGCAGCGAGGCAGAGAGGCTGCCGGCAGGCCATCACGCCGTCGGATTGCGTTGGATGCGGTGTTTGCCGTAAACTCCACGACGTTCTTTTTCCGCATTCAAAGCTTCTGTCAGCGTCAACTGGTCAGCCTGTCATTGAACAGAGTCTGTTGTCAGTGCAGATGTGAACAGCACTGGCTGTCATGCTGCAGCGTGAATGCCCAACGCCCCCTGACGAACCCTCCCCATATCACCTGTTTCGGAGTCACCGGCATGGTTAGTTCGCGACGTCAGTTTCTGAAGATTTCTGCTGGACTGGCAACGGCAGGCATGCTGACCGGGTTCAGCAGACGCGCCCTGATGGCAGCGGGTGCTGTGGTTTCGGAAAAGCACTTTGAAATTACGGAGATTCGCAGAACAGCGGTCCAGCTGGAATTTCGTCCGACGCCGCGGCGAAACATGGACCGCGAGATTCCTCATTGGCGTTACTCCGAGCTGTGTGATGTGACCTTGAAATGTGGCGTCACAGGTACGGGTGAGACGCTGATGTTTTACACATGGGGGGCAACTTCGGACGAGGCGGTGAATCGGGCAAAGGGCCGCAGTGCACTGGAACTGCTCTGGGATGATTCGCTGGGTGCTGGTCTGCAGATGGCGTTATTTGATGCGGTGGGACGAGCAGCAGATCTGCCAGTCCATGCACTGCTTGGCCCCAAAGTTCATGCCACCACACCATTATCCTGGTGGAACATAGACACATCAGCGGCTGACATGGCAGAAGAATGTCTTGAGGCGTATCGCCTGGGATACATGTCCTACAAGACGAAAGGGCGGCCCTGGTTTGACGTATTTCGTCAGGTGGAAGAATCGGCAAAGGTGGTGCCCGCCGACTTCAGGATTGATATGGACTTCAACGATACGCTTCGCGATGCTGACCGGGCACTTCCGATTCTGAAGAAGCTGGAACGGTACCCTCAGGTCGATATTTATGAATCTCCGATTCCTCAGGAGGATGTGGAAGGAAACCGACGCATCGCAGAAGCAACTCGGGTAAAGGTTGCGATGCATTACGGCACACCATCGCCATCTACAGTCGTCAAGACTGGTTGCTGTGATGGCTTTGTGGCTGGTGGTGGCGCTACGAAGCTGATGTCGACCGGTCGGTTTTGCAGTGAAACATCACTGCCGCTTTGGCTGCAGTTGGTTGGCAGTGGTTTAACAGCAGCACATTCCCTGCATTTTGGCGGGGTTTTGGAACAGGCAGTGTGGCCTGCAGTGAATTGTCACCAGCTTTATGAAAACAACCTGCTGACTGAGCCCATCCTGCTGAAAAACGGGGCGGCAACAGTCCCGGATCGACCGGGCCTGGGATACGAGATCAACAGGGATCTGGTCAACAAACTGATGATTCCAAAACCGCTGGAGCGACCGGAACCCAAACGACTGATCGAAACCGTCTGGAGTAGCGGAAAGCGGATGTACACGGCAAATACGGGCAAGGTCAATTTTATGTTGACGGCAGCAAATGAGGGCCGATATCCGTACTATGAAGCGGGCGCGGATACTCGCCTGGTACCGGATGATGGTTCTGCACGCTGGCAGCAGCTTTATGAAAAGGCTCGAACAGGCGGCCCGTTTGAAGCCTGATGTGCCTGTGGCGTGTTAAGCAGAACTCCCGTCTGCGGTCAGCGCCTCAGTGTTTTGTGTCCCATTCTTTTCTTCTGCTTTCTTTTTTGAGCGATTTTGACTGGTCACCTATGGAGACACTGTGTCTGACCGGCTGGATCATTTTCGCGGGCGTACTGATTACTTCTGTGCCTGCGATTGTTGCGTTAAAACTGAAAAGAATGTCGGGTGTTGGCCTGGCGGCCTCGCAGCAGGTGTCCGACCTTTCCAGGCACGCTCCGTTCGTCAGCGTGATTATGCCTGCACGGAATGAAGAGATTCAGATTGCCGAGGCGCTGAGAACGTTGCTGAAGTGCGAGGGTGTCACGCTTGAGATCATTGCTGTCAATGATCGTTCGACGGACAAAACCGGCGCGATTATGGACGAAGTGGCTCGGTCAGACTCACGTGTTCGGGTGATTCACATTCAGGAGTTACCGGACAACTGGCTGGGTAAGAATCATGCCATGCATCAGGCGTCTCTTCAGGCCCGTGGAACATGGTTGCTGTTCACAGATGGCGACATCCTGTTTCAACCGGGAACAATCGCTGCTGCAGTCAGGTATATGCAGTATCACAGCTTGAAACACCTCTGCCTGCTGCCGGAAATGATACCCGGAAGTCTAATTGAAAATGTGCTGACCACGTTTTTCGGAATGTGTTTCGCTATCGGCATGCAACTGCACCTGATTCGCACGCGGTTCCCACTCTCCTATGCCGGTGTTGGTGCATTCAATATGGTGGACGCCGACTTTTACAGAAAAGTCGGGGGACACATTCCAATTCGGCTGGATGTGCTGGACGATGTCAAGCTTGGGAAGATGATCAAAGCCAATGGCGGTCGTTCAGACTTCCTGCTGGCGGACGAGTGGTTATCGGTGAGATGGCAGCCGTCC
Source organism: uncultured Planctomycetaceae bacterium (assembly GCA_903871805.1). Lineage (GTDB taxonomy): Bacteria > Planctomycetota > Planctomycetia > Planctomycetales > Planctomycetaceae > SXXK01. The sequence continues at coordinate 36,425 of CAIQIE010000324.1, forward strand.
TTGTGGGGGGTCGTCACGGGGCTGGAGAAAAACGCCTTCGCCTCGATGAACTATTCACTTCGCCGCATTGGTGTTGTCACGTTGCTGTTCATTGCAATCTTTGTAGCCCCCTTTGTACTGCCGCTGCTTGTGCCATTCCAGATTCTAACCATGCAACAGGCGGGGGGATTTCTGGCAACAGCCGTGCTCTGGCATGCATTGTTCGCATGGACAGTTTGGCCAGTGCCGAATGGCCTGCGAATGATTCCATTCTTTGTGGCAGGGCCTTGGTTGATGGCCTTTGCCTACTGGCGATCTGCCATTATTACGCTGCGACAGGGTGGTGTTCGATGGAGAAATTCCTTTTATCCACTGAAACAACTGCGTGCGGCCATGTATCGCTGAAGATGCTGACGTATGATCTGCGTCCTGTGCGGTAGACGTGATGCAGATCAGATTGAATCAGAATCATTACCGACGAATTAGAGACGGTGGCAGATATGCAGTCCGGAACGGTGTTTCCGGACGAGTTTCATGAGGCATCTTATTCCGCCAGCGATGCCTGAGCCTTCGCTACACATTCCGCAACTCGACCTTGTATCAGTTCACACGATGCTCGGTCATCTTTGCTGTCCAGAAGCTGCTGTCGTTCCTGAAGCGACAGTGGCTTTCCGAAGACCACATGCACACGACCTGGCCTGATCCACAGTGCTCCTCGTGGAAGTCTTGCGGCGCTTCCAGCGACTCCTACTGGATACAACGGCTGATTTGTTCGGCGTGCAATCGCCAGGAATCCTGGGCGAAAGGTCCCGACAACGCCATCTTCGGAACGAGTCCCTTCCGGGAACATACCGACCAGAAATCCCTCGTCCAATCGCCCCAATCCAGCGCGAATGCTTCCCCCACGCGCAGCTTCCCGACTGATGGGAATTACAAAGGTCCTGCGCAACAGCGCCCCCAGCAGAGGAACCCTGAACAGACTGTCCCTGGCAAAATAGGAGACAGGTCGGGGCAACCAGACGCCGGCGACAAGGGGATCCAGATAGCTTTGGTGATTGATCAGCAGCAATCCACCCTTTTTCAGGTCAAGATTTTCAACACCGGAAAAGGACACACGCAGCCATGACGCGCAGAAGAGACGAAGCAGCCACCGCAGGCAGACCCAGATCAGGTTCCATTCTCTGGAGGGATCTGCAGGCGTAGGATCGCTCAGACCTGCCGGTGCTGGCGGACTTTTTTTGACGGCCTGATCCATCCCGTGGATTTCAGGCCGGGCATCGGCCACAACATCGCTGTCGGGGCCATCTGGAAACGAAGAATTCAAAGTTAGTCACCATTATGACAGGTAGCATCACGGAATCGGCCTGGCACATCATGCACATACGATATCCGGTCATCTGGCAAATCAGCAACACTGCGCCAGCAAACTCTGCGGCAGCCCTGCGGATACTACGGATTTGTCTGCTCATAAGGAGCCACAATCTTTGCCGCTCCTGTCGCATCCTGTGCAGTCACGGCAGGCAAAGGTAGTCCCTCAGGAGACGCACTGCTGGTCGTTATCCCTTCCGAGTTTGCCGAACCATCCATGGTCATCAGGTCATCCACCTGCAACGTCTCCGCCAGATCCACGGTTGCCAGCCATTCGCTTTGGAGAGACGCCACATAGCTGGAAACAACCTGTCCCAGCGTCTGCTGGGAAATGACGACCTGAGCGAAATCCACAGACTGTCCGTCGATCAGGAAACGATCGTAAACCCCGCGATAGACACGAACCTGATCCGGTACAAGATCTTTCCGGTAGCTCTCCGAAATTACTCGACTGGTCTCATACCGATTGAAGCTTTCGGCAAGCTGTGACATCAGCCTGTTGGTTGTATCCGCATAATCCTGTCGAGCTTTAATCAGTTCGGCGTGAGCAGATGTGATGTTGCCCTGATTACGATTGAAGACAGGCACCGGAGTTGTCAACTGGACGTTGGTTGAGTAGTTGGATAGCGGTGTCGTGTCATCGTGCTGAAAAGCGGCGTACAGTGTCACATTCGGACGCGCGATGGCTTCCTGCAGACGCAGATTGGTGGTTGCCTTCGCAATACCAGCATTCGCAGCGACGAGGTCTGAGTGTTTCTGAACGAGGGCCACCGCAGTCTCGTAATCAAGCAGCGGCGACGGTATGTCCACCGAACCCTGTACGGATCGTCGCTGCATCAGTGGCGTTCCCATGGCTGCTGCCAGCTGCCGCCATGCGGCATTGAGTGAATTTGTGGCCTGAGTCACATTATTCCTCGCCTGAACTGCGAAGACTCGCAACTGCAGCGGTTCATACGGTGCAGACTCGCCACCTGCCACCAGATCAATCTGAGCCTGATAAACTTCATCACTGAGTTTGGAGATTGCGCGGGTAAATCGGAGTTGCTCCTGAGCAATCAGGACACGAAAGTAATTTCTTCGCACGTCGCTTGCCAGAGTAATGCGAGCCTTTCGCAGGTCTGCCTGAGCAGCCCGAACGCCCTGCATGGCTGCAGATTGCGCCAGACCCAGCTTGTTCGCCGTCACAAACTCCTGACTGAAGAGAAGTCCGTTGTAACCAGCCGTGTCTGCGGTTCCAATCGTATCGCCCTCGTATCCCAGTGTGGGATTTGGCTTCAGTCCTGCCTGAATTGCCCGCCCACGAGCCTGCTCAACGAGGGCTGCCGACTGCCGAATTACCGGACTACTCGCTATCGCCATCTGCTGCAGTTCAGTCAGCGTGAGGGATGGTCCCTCAGACTGTGCAAGCTCTTCGGCCGTCACCGGTTGAAGTTCAGGAAACAGAGACTCGGCCAGGGAACGACGCGTTTCTGCAGGCTGAGCCGGATCGAGCGGTGGCAACGCGAGGGGCGCAGCATTCGCCCCGGGCAGCTCCTCGGGAATACGAAAACGACGATTCGGCGGCTCGGCATGACCCTCTGATTCCGAAACTACGGACTCTGCGTCCGCTGGAGCCTGAGCGTCAGTGGGAGCGGCCGCACTATTCGCGTTACCAGACTCCTCATTGGCACTACTGTACGTTGTCTTGCCGGGGACAGGAGTCTGATCCGCAGACGTGGACGCCTTCGATGCCCAGCCGCTGGTGTAGAAGTGTTGAGTCGTCTGGCATCCCAGCGAAACCAGCATAGCTGCACTGCACAAAAACGCTGACGCTTCACGAGTCTGCATGGGGGAATCCATTCCTCAGGTGATCAAAAACCTCGCGGGATTGAAAATCCGGTCGTAGTTTCCGTTCACCTTGCCAATGTTTCATCAGGTGATGAACCTGTACGGCAAACGCGCTGCGCCGATAAATTCAATACAGCATCGATCGTCCAGAGGATGACATCGTCCAGAATCTTCAGACACCTGTAGACGGGGCTGGCGAAGGCACAATCGCTTCCAGGCAATTTCCTGGCACAAGCATTAAAAACCGCGCAGCCTGCCAATTAAGAACAATCGAATCTGACAGCAGCGTGCTGCCATGCAATATCGGCAGGAATTGCATGTTCGAAGGGCTTCTGCGGGTTACCGTGGCGTCGGCATTCGGGAAAATCGAACGCCGTAGAAGTCGATTTCCCTTGCGGGGATCACCGAATTGCCGGTGCTGATGTTTGGTCAAATCAACGCAAAGGTAATAAGCATCATCATTTCGGGAAACACACTCGATACCAGCGGAAACCGTGGGCAATTTCCCGGAGGCTGATGAGCGTGAACGCGAATTTCAGGTACTAATGCTGCGTTAATCAAACTTTACCTGATAGCCGGAGATCATCATTCCTCCGTCAATTGTCAGGGTTTGTCCGGTTACCAGTCGGCTACCGGTGATCAGACTGATGATGCCATCGGCGATATCTTCCGGCTGACAGACGCGTTTCAGCGGCAGCGACTTTTCCCATGCATTTACGATTGCATCATATCGATCGCCAAGCCCACCCTGCGTCCAGCGGCCGGCAATGAATCCCGGAGCCACGCCATTCACGCGAATCTCCGGAGACAACGTTCGTGCCAGAGAGACCGTAAGGTTGTCCAGAGCCGCCTTGGAGCAGCAGTAGGGAATGGAGCTGCCCTGCCCCAATTGTGCAGCGACACTGGAGACATTGACGATCATCCCGCCACCAGTCCGCCGCATGGGATCGACAACGGCGCGAGCACACTGAAATGCACCTGTCACATTCACACGAAACAGGCGATCCCACATTTCTGAAGTGACACTGTCCAGGTCCCCGAAGGCAATGAATTCTGTTGTTCCGGCGCAATTAATCAGAACGTCGATCCTGCCAAATGTTTCCAGGGCCACAGCCGCAAGACGTCGACAGTCGGCGTCATCAGCCACATCCGCCTGGAGACAGACGGCTCGTCCGCCAGCAGCCAGCAATTCTGCGACAGTGGATTCGGCATCTGCCTTTGAACGCGAATAATTGATGACAACATTATAGCCCAGCCTTGCCAGCTGCAGAGACGTGGCTCGTCCGACTCCAGTTCCGCCACCAGTGACAATCGCTACAGGAAAATCCATGGTTGTCCTCAACCCCGATTCAGAAACGTCACTGCGGGAAAAGTCACAAATCCGCTCCACCACTCCGGAAACTGCCAGGGTCTTTCGACATCGAAGCGGCGAATCGTCCGCCGTCTGAACAGGCCTGCAAACGATGGGAATCATCCAGGGAAAGTGGATGTCCCGACTTCCGACCTGTCAGACGAGTTCCGGCATAATTTTTCCGCCATCTTCAACAAGATACTGCGGGCGCCCATTGTTGTCGGACAGCGTCGTACGATCCACAGGAACGCCAAGATGATGAAACAGAGTGGCATAGATTTCGGAAAAGGTCACAGGACGCGCGATCGCTTCACCGGCGATGCGATCAGTGGCTCCGATCACCTGACCATGCCGCATCCCCCCGCCTGCCATCAGGGCACAATTGACCTGTGGCCAATGATCGCGACCCACGATGTCGCTGATCTTAGGCGTTCGTCCGAATTCTCCCCACACAATCACGGCGCAGTCGTCTGACAAGCCTCGTTCATGAAGATCTTCAATCAGGGCACTTACGCACCTGTCAAAGATCGGAAAATCTTCCTTCTCGCGATTGAAGATCGTGTTATAAGAACCACCATGCCAGTCCCACTTGCTGTAGTTCAGCGTGACAACTCGAACACCGGCTTCAATCAGCCGTCGGGCCACAAGCAGACTCTGAGGAACACGCGGAGCGCCGTTGTCGTCGATAAAGACTTTCGGATCACCGGTTCCGTAACGCTCTACTGTCTTTGGATCTTCCTGAGACAGATCGAGGGCTTCGGCAAGGCGTGACGATGTCAGCAATCCCATGGCCTGCTCAGTGAATGTGTCCATTCCCTGCATTGTCATTGACGAATCAATATCTCTGCGTAACTGATCCACGCTTCGCAGCAGCGAGCGACGATCATGCAATCGTTCCAGCGAGACACCATTCAGAACCATGTCTTCCCGCGTTGGCCCCATGGGACGAAACGGCGCATGCGACGTTCCAAGAAATCCGGGGCCGGGTTCGTTGTAAGGACCATGCGAACAGGGATAGCAGAGACTGACGAATGGAGGCGCTGTTGGGGCAATCGGCCCCAGCACGCGCGATACCAGGGAACCGAACTGCGGCCAGCCCCCGGATGGCTTTGACTTTTTTGGGTCACGGCCATTGAAGACCTGCACGGCATCATGATCTGCCTGGTTGCCGACCAGTGACCGAATAATGGTCATTCGGTCAGCCAGACGAGCCAGTTGCGGAAACGCTTCGCAGATGTCCATCCCGGGAACATTTGTGGCGATCGGCTTCCATGGACCGGCAACCTCCTTTGGAGCTTCCGGCTTCAGGTCAAACATGTCCTGATGCGGCGGTCCGCCCACCAGATAAATCATGATCACGGATTTTGCAGAACGTCCCTGGCCCGCAGCATCTTCCGCTCGAAGGATGGAGGGCAGCGTCCAGCCCCCGGCCGTTCCCATGGCAGCCAGAGTCCCGATGTTCAGCAGACTTCGACGGGAAAATCCGTCACAGAATCGCGATGCAGGATCGCGCTGGCCGAGAAGTGTCAGCATAGTAATCGGACCTCTTCAGGATCGGAGAAGCAGGCAGGAAACGGGAAGAAACGTAGAGGAACAAGACGCCGCCTGCCTGATCAATTTCGGCCGTTTGCAAGGCTATCAGTGGCCTTGCACGTCGATCGAAAAACAAGCGCAGTCGACGGAATCCTAAAATTCGTCCCGCGAGGATTGTCCGGTGTAACATCTGATCCGACGGAAATCCAGACCAGCTCCCCTCCCGCCACCAGAAAAAGCGTCCCTGGTGAATTTCCTGCAGGGTTGTATCATCCGCGAACGACGGACATGTCTCTGCTCGCTTCTCGCACTTTGCCGACGCCTGATCGACATCAACCGGGTCCGGATCACTGGCAGGTCGCATTCCCTGAAGGTGATTCCCAGGCAGACCAGTCAGCAAAGTTTGAACGCGTCAAAAAAGCCGATCGGATCTCCGCGGTGACTTCCGAAGGCCCGGTACGCTCGGGGTCAGAATATGTCGGCAAATCAATCGCGCAACCGCTGCTATCACCGGGACAGCAACAGAATTGCCGAACTGGCGGTAGGCCTGAGTGTCTGAGACAGGAATCTGAAACGAGTCAGGAAACCCCATCAGTCGCCCACATTCCCGCGGCGTCAGGCGGCGAGGATTCTTTCCCGGCTGAGAAATCAGGATTTCTGAGCCGTCTTTGTGGTAGCGGGCTGACAATGTTCGGGCAGTGTCCGCAGGCCCGACGAGCCCGAAGCCAAAGCCATTGCCCTTTGCACGATGTTTCTCTGCGTAGTTCTGCAGATACCGCCACAGATGATCGCTCAGTGTGTACTTGCCGCCGACAATCGCCTGATCACCAGTCGTGTAGGGTTCTTCAGCAGACTCCGTTCCATCTTCCGAATGCAGGATACTTTTCAGCACAGGCCTGGTCGCTGACTTGTCCGGCATTTCCAGGTCAGACCAGTCAAACCCGCGGTCTTCCCGAAATCCAACAATAAAAATGCGTTCGCGATGCTGTGGCACAAAGGGCTTGGCATCAATCACACGATGGCTGACGTGATACCCCAAATCTTCCTGCAGAGTCTGGAGAATCACCTGAAAAGTGCGTCCCTGATCATGACGCTCAAGATTCCTGACGTTTTCCAGCAGAAAGGCTGTGGGCTGCTTTTTCTGAATGATGCGTGCGACATCAAAGAAGAGTGTGCCCTGAGTCCTGCAGGCGAAACCATGCGGAGTACCGAGCGCGTTTTTTTTGGACACGCCCGCTATCGAAAACGGCTGACACGGAAATCCGGCCACCAGCAGTTCATGATCGGGAATCGTCGCGGCGTCGATCTGTGTGATATCACCAGCGATGGAATGATCGTCAGCAAAATTGGCTGCATACGTCTTCTGAGACCATTTGTTCCACTCGCTGGTAAAGACGCACTCGCCGCCAGCGGACTGCATTCCAAGTCGCATTCCGCCAATGCCGGCAAACAGATCAATAAATCGTAGGGCACTATCCATGATTCCAGTTTCGTAGGACCCGGTTGCATGGGTCGCTGTTTCGGGCTCGCACCGCGTTTTGCCGCACCATGCTGACCATCATACCGCACGGCCTTTGCGAAGAATTCCGCTTTGCCGGTTGGCCACCACAATTGTTCCACCTGAGCCCCGCAGCCCGCTTCAGGCAACCAACGCAGCCAATGCATACAGTAAAACCATCAAAGGAAACCTCGAGGGATTTCCAGGACAACCTTGACGGAATCTTGTCTGTCGCATGGCTTACTGTCAAACACGATCGGATTCGGGGACTAAGCCAGCAGAATTCCCTGGTTGTTACAGACCACACAAACGGAAACGTGAATTTCCCTTCGTGAACGAAATGAACGTTTTTTGAAAAAAAGAACCTTTCCAATTTTCATTAATGACTAAAACACTGGTATTCCGACACACGAGCACACACAAGCTGAACGTTTAGAACGTTTTCGTTCACGGTCTCTGAGGTGATAATTCACGAGGATTTGTTTGGTCCCTCGAGTTTAACTCAGATTTTCCGTTCGATGTTTTTGCTGTGCTGGTCTTGAGTTCACGGACTGGGGCAGTCTGAGAACCTGTATTTTTTGCTTTGATTATCAGCGGGCAAATGCTTTCGCAAATCGCTGGTTGTAATTTTCAGGAACCATTTCATGTCAGTAGCCATTCAGGATCGTCTCGACCACGTGGAGTTTGAAGATCCTTGTGTCCGCATGGACTTCGGCCCGTCCGGGAAGATCGCAAGCCCTTCGTCTCCGGTGGATCATGCTGCGATTCGGCAGGCTGTGCGGACGATTCTTCGAGCGGTCGGTGAAGATCCGGATCGCGAGGGACTACTCGAAACCCCCCGTCGCGTGGCCAAAATGTATGAGGAAATGTTCGCAGGACTGCACACTGATCCAGGTCGCCATCTGGACGTGACGTTCGAAGAGGACTACGATGAAATTGTGCTGGTGCGGGATATTGAATTCACCAGTATGTGCGAGCACCACCTGCTTCCATTTCGCGGAGTGGCGCATGTGGCTTACATCCCAAATGGTCGCGTAACGGGATTAAGCAAGCTGGCACGTGTGGTTGAGGAAGTCTCTCGTCGCCCGCAGGTTCAGGAACGTATGACAAAGACAATTGCCGACCTGATTGAAGAGCGTCTGGGCACCAGCGCCGTGGGGGTGATTGTCAAAGCCGAGCATTCCTGCATGTCGATGCGAGGTATTCGGAAGCAAGGCAGTATGACTGTGACAAGTTCAATGCGGGGCACTTTCCGCAGGGATCAGGCCAGCCGCGCAGAACTGATGTCGCTGATTAACGGTCAGGGTTAGTTCCACTTCGGACACACCGAAAATGTGGTTGCATTGCGCCATGGTTAGGTGTGTTATTCAGAGATGAGGTGTTCTGTGCTCATTCAAAAACAGTACAAATTCTATGCGGCGCACCGCAACGAAACTCTGCAGGACAAATGCAGCAATCTTCATGGGCACCGGTATGGAGTCAGGTGTTGTTTTGAAGTCGAGCGTGATGGGGACATCTCAACGCTGTTTGGCGACTTCGATGCCGTGATTGAGCCATGGCTGAAGGAACACTACGACCATGGCATGCTGATCAACGCACACGACCCGCTGTATGAAACACTCGTTTCTCACATGGAACGCACGGGCGAACGACTGCGACTGAATGTGTTTGATGGTCCCACCAGCGTGGAAAATCTCTGCCACAAACTGTTTACTGAAATCACGGGCTTTGGTTTTCGCCTTGCCCGTTTGGAAGTTCAGGAGACGGATACCTCTGTGGTGGTCTACACACGCGAAGACTGGGTGGCAGACAACCGCTACTTTCAGAGAACCCGATCTGCGATTGCCGGATCGGTGTAACGCGAATGTATTAATGGTGTTCTTCTGGATTTCTGCCGGGGGCAACTGCCCCCTTTTCAACGGGCAATCCTCTTCACGGTAGCCACGTGGCTGTTTCACCCGATTCAATCCTGATTTGCTGAAAGTGCCATGGAATTCTGACAGATTTCGTCGCCGCAAGCTTTATGCAGATCAGGCCGCAGCGAAAATTGCTGACAATTGGCCACAGAGTGACGCAATTGGATTTCCTCTCGTGTGAAAATTGGTCAGAATGCGGTGTTCCGGTTAACGCCTGGACTGTGCCCATGGCAACAGTCGTTTCTTCAGGTAGAAATGCCGGAGGGTCTGGACGGGCTGCTTTTACTGGCGTCCAAACAGACTGATCATTGCTGAATCGGAAAGTCCTGAAGCCTGTTATGAAGAATCGTCGAACACCGGGACAGCGTCCGCCGGCCCACCAGTCCAATCGAAATCCATGGCCTCGTTCAACCCGATCTGATGATCGGCCGTCAGAATCTTACGAATCGCCCCGAGCCCCGCTTGAAACGGGGTCACAGATGATCCGTCAAAGAGACCAACTGGGACCTCGTAGTTCCGAGTCCATACCGGCCGTGATGGTAAAAAGTCGCAGCCTGCATCCCCTGATCTACCGCAAACGGATTGATACAGCGGGAACAGCAAAAGCTGGTGATCTGGTTGCTGTATATGCTCCGGAAGAGCAGCAGCCATTCGCCTATGGCCTGTACAATTCCCGCAGTGAACTTGCACTGCGACTGCTCTGGCACACTTCTGAACTCCCCACCGAAGAAACGTGGCTGGCCAGGCTGCAGACAGCAGTTGCGCTGCGACGGGATACGTTGAAACTGGAGTCTCAGACGACTGCATGGCGCGTGGTGCATGCCGAGTCGGATGGACTGTCGGGCCTCGTGATTGACTACTTCGCCGGTGTGCTTTCGGCTGAGGCGTTTTCGCTGGGAATGTATCAACGGGGCGCATTACTGCTGCCCATACTGGGAAATCTTCTGGGAGCACAGCACTGGCTTCTCAGGACCAGCCCGCAGTTCCTGTCTCAGGAGGGCTGCGATCCACCTCAGCTAACCTCAGAAGGTTGTCCGGGCAACGTGATCATTCACGAGCATGGGACGCGCTTCCGTGTTCGTTTCGAAGGCGGGCATAAGACAGGATTTTTCTGTGATCAGCGGGAAAACCGGCGGCGTCTGGCGGACTTCTGCGCCGGAAAATCGGTGCTGGATCTGTGCTGCTACACTGGTGGATTTTCCGTACAGGCCAAGACACTGGGTAATGCAGAAGACGTAACTGGTGTGGATCTGGACGAAGATCCGCTGAAGGTTGCTCGTGAAAATGCAAATCTGAACCAGGCGCGAGTGCGTTTTGTGCAGGCGGATATTTTTAGCTACATGCGGGAAATGATTCGCAATCAGCGTCAGTTTGACGTGGTCGTTCTGGACCCGCCAAAATTGATTCGGTCACGAATGGAAATTGAAGATGGGACCAAAAAACATTACGCCATGAATCGTCTGGCCATGCGACTGGTTAAGCCCGGCGGATTACTGGTCAGCTGTTCGTGCGCCGGCCTGCTTTCTGAACCAGAGTTTGTGCAGTTGCTTGCGGCGGCGGCTCGTTCAAGTGGCGATGACATCGAAGCAATGGGAGGCACCTCGGGCCCGCGTTCGTTTCAGATCATCGCCAGAACCGGAGCAGCCTCTGACCATCCCATTCTGTCAGGGTGTCCTGAGACCGAGTACCTGAAAGCGGTCTGGATGATCATGCAGTAGGCCCACAGGAACAGCTAGCAAGGCAGCAGAAGACATCGAACTCTGCTGCCGCCCGCAAACCGCACAGCCCCTGAGTCCCCCAATTCACCCACTCAATCCTGTCTACTCGCTGGCCTTCGGCATCAGCTTGCAGAAAATCATGCGGCCGGCACTGCTTTGCAGCACACTGGTAACGACGACAGCGATGTCGTTGCCCACAAGTCCAGAGGCATTTTCGCAAATGACCATGGTGCCGTCATCCAGGTAGCCAACCCCCTGGCCGGGACCTTCACCTTCTTTGATGACTTTCAGATTCAGACGCTCGCCAGGGATGTATCGAGGCTTGAGCGCGTTGGCCACGTCATTCAGATTAATCACAGCGATTCCCTGAACACTGGCCACTTTGTTCAGGTTGAAGTCATTGGTAATAACTCCACCGCGAACCTGCTTGGCGAGCGCGACGACTTTCTGATCAACAGTCATCATGCGAAAATCAGAACGCGAGGTTTCCATGACCTTCACGTCGATATGAGTACTTTGCTGAAGCTTTGAAAGCACCTCCAGACCCCGTCGACCGCGCGTTCTTCGGTTTCGGTCACTGGAATCGGCAATCTCCTGGATCTCCGCCAGGATAAAATCCGGCACTATCAATTGAGATTCTATGATCTGGGTTTCTACCACGTCTGCGATTCGGCCATCGATCAACGAACTGCTGTCAACCACCAGCGGCCTGCCGCTTTTCAGATCTCGCTGAAATTCGACGTAGGGAATCACAAATCGAAAATCATCTTTGGTCTGCAACAGCAACGAGACACACACGTATGGAAGAATCAGCAGTGTCAAAAGTACAACGGCTGTGTGGTATTCGTTGGAAACGGGAACCACCGGCGTCAGAGCCTGAATCATCAGGTACGCCAAAAGGACCCCAATCAGGATCCCGAAGTAGATGGCCGAGATGACTTCGATCCGCTTTTTTCGGATCAAGAGGTCGGTAATTGTCACAAGTTGTGAGGCCAGCAGGAGCCCGAAGAAGGCGAGAGCTTTATTATTTTCCACGACACTGGGAAGCGCAGCAGGCTGCCCCGCGACAGTTTCGGTGGTAATGTATGCAAGAATAGCTCCTGCGCAGATCAGCAGGTAGGCTACCCGCAGGATCATGAGCATCATGATTGTGGGACTTCCTTCGGTCAGGATCAAAGGCAAACTGGTGGCGTTCGTAATCATCGCAGAATTCCAGCAACAGGCAACATGATTCCTCGCATCCAGGGCTGAATTCGTCCACTTTGTAATCCACTAAACCGCAGTAGACGGGGAATACCCTGCCGGGCACTGGACATTTGATGTGCTGACGTTAGAAAACGGTACGGGTTACCGCACCGGCCGCACAAAACACCTTACCGAAAAACAGCACCTGTGTTCATTCGTGCAGTGCAGTAGACGATAGCACCGCCCATTCAATTCGCGTGGCCGGCATGTCGTCCACCAGAAAAACGGACTGCCGATTGATGGGCGTTGACTGACAGGCCGACCGGGGCGTGTTCCAAATGTCTGTGGCACCGCATACGCAAGCTGAAAACAGAGTCGTCCATTTCTCTGCCTGCAACGTCGCTCGAAATGCGGTGACTTCCCATCTGTCCGAAAACTATAGTGCCTTATCCAACCAGGCTTAACGGCCGCTGTGCCTGTCAGCCGGTGTCTGTCGAATTGTTGTGTCATCGTCAGGAGAGCTCTACATGAAATTTCGAAGGAGTCGTTCCGTGTCACCAGTGAACAGGTCGCCGGGCTTGTGGCGGGGAATTTTGCTGACGTGTCTCGTGTGGGGCACTTCTCAGGCGGCACTCTTTGCGGCCGATGCGATTTCCAGTGCGGTCACTGTTCTGCAGACCGTCAAAGC
>CAIQIE010000325.1 GCA_903871805.1 uncultured Planctomycetaceae bacterium
CACATCATGATTTCCCAGCACGGTAACCGCAGAATTCCGGAAAAGCCAACATTTCACAGACAGCCCTGCAGGAATCACAGGGTCCAGATGCGGCATGGGACATAGGGGACACATGGGACCGATACGCCCCAAAATCGCTTGCGGACGGGCCTGCTTCAGCTTGAGCCCCACTCATACCGAACACTTTGTTCAGTCGGGATGTGATACCCAGACCGCCGGACAACAACCGACAGCATCGCTTCCCAAAACATGGCTGCTCCAGCGTTTCCCAGTCAAATCCACCTCAATCCATTGACATGGATCGATGGCCCACTGTGGCCAAATCTGGTAGGCTCAGCAGCAAATCGCACCCGTCGTCGCCCCCCTGAAGGATCTATCTGCCATGTTCTGCCCCGGGCTCCGCCACCTGCTGCCTGTGCTGCTGATTCTCGCCAACACCGCAGCTTCAACCATTGCTGCCGAATGGCAGATCCCGCTGGCTGGCAATACCTTCCGCACCGCCCCGGAACCTGGTGGCCGAGGCCTGCGACGCAACGCCGAGCTGGAATGGAACAGCAAAGACGAAGTCTGGACGGTCTACTTTCATATCAGCCAGCCCGCCACGCTGAAGCTCAGCCTTGAAGCCGACGTCCAGCATGCGTCCGAGCTGCAAATCACAGTTGGCGAGTCCGTCTTCAATGTCAGCCTCCCGGGCAAAGCGTCCGCACCAACAGCCATCGGCGATCTGCAGCTGGCAACCGCTGGCTACGTCAGGGTCGACCTGCAGGGAACCTCGCGCACCGGCAGCTCCTTTGGAATCCTGCGACAGTTACTGGTGCAATCTGATACCCCGGGTCTGAAACTGGACTTCGTCCGCAATAACGAAGGCAATATGTTCTATTGGGGACGTCGCGGACCCTCGGTCCATCTCGGCTACACGGTGCCTCGTGATCTTCCACTGGAATATGCCTACACCGAACTCACCGTGCCCACCGGACAGGATACCATTGGCTCTTACTTCATGGCCAACGGCTTCAGCGAAGGCTACTTCGGCATGCAGGTCAACAGTGCGACAGAACGTCGCATTCTGTTTTCCGTCTGGAGCCCCTTCAGTACGGACGACCCTAAATCCATTCCCCCGGAACAGCGGATTGTCACCGTTTCTCGCGGACCTGATGTGCATATCGGCGAGTTCGGCAATGAAGGATCCGGAGGCCAAAGCTATCTGGTGCACCCATGGAAGGCGGGTACCGTCTGCCGTTTTCTGACCCGCGTACAACCTGAGGAAACCACCCAAACCACCACCTACACCTGCTGGTTCTCCGACACCGCAGACGGTGAATGGAAACTGATCGCCAGCTTCCGGCGCCCACAAACTAACACCTCACTCAAAGGCTTTCACTCGTTCCTCGAGAACTTCGATCCTGCCACCGGTCATATCACTCGTCGAGTCCATTACGGCAACGTCCGAGTCCGTGACACAAAAGGCCAGTGGCATGCCTGTACGAAAGCCCGGCTGACTGTCGACGCCACGGGCAGTCAGCAGCACCGACTGGACTTCACCGGCGGCGCTGAAGACAACCACTTCTTTCTGCAGAACTGTGGCTTCTTCAGCAGCCATGCGAAAGCCGGTGACCAGTTCGAAATCAAAGCCATCGGCTCGCCCCCCATTCTGCCTGCCGACAAATAAATCTCATACCACCGTCGCCAGACACCACCCCCTGCAACTGCCACTGAAAATCCCTCACTTGAACAAGGGATTGATGCAACGAAAAACACAGCGAAAATGTAACGCTGGACGTCAGTCGCGATGACAAATGGCTGAATTTGAAATGCTCATCATTAGCCTGACTCGAGCGCCCGCTGACATTTTCCTGTCATCGATTGACACAAGAAGCGTGGTGACCGAGAATTTCAGGGGATCGCGTGCGACCCGTTCATCACTTCGCATCGAAGACCTGTTAGCCACCCCCTTCACACCGTGCTGGAGCCCCTCAGGGGGATGGTCACAAAGCCACGCTTCGGATACAACGAACGAATGGCACCGACAGTTGTTAGAGATGGCCCTTTCCGCTTGTTCTTCTTCTCCCGGGAACAGCCTCGCATCCATGTTCACGTCGCCCACCCGGACGGTGAAGCGAAGTTCTGGCTCACACCTGCCGTTCATATTGCCACGTCTACCGGATTGACAGCTCGCCAGCTTGCTGATGCCCAGGCCGTCGTCAACAGCCACCTCAAGGAGATTCAGGATGCATGGTCTCATCACTTCGGCAGTTGAAGTCACCAATATCTCCAGGCACGGGTTCTGGCTTCTTCTGGACGAAGAAGAACTACTTCTTCCGTTTGAGCAGTTTCCCTGGTTTAAGTCTGCCACTGTTGAGCAGATCATCAATGTAGAGCAGCCTTCAGCAGGGCACCTTTACTGGCCTGCGCTCGACGTCGATCTGGCCGTTCAGTCCATTCGGCAGCCAGAGGCATTTCCGCTCATCGCCAGGTCGTGATGGGACGGG